>NZ_JBARYR010000619.1:0-2387 GCF_049648075.1 Rubrivirga sp.
TGACCCCGCGGGCCTATCCCATCGAGGCCGGGTTGCTCCACGCGGGCGACAACGTGATCGCGGTGCGGGTCTACGACGGGCCGAACGAAGGCGGCATTCACCAGGGGCCGGTCGGGCTGATGACGCCCCAGGCGTACGCAGATCTGTCTCGGTGACATCCGGTGACAGGACGGTGGCGGGCTGTGACGAGCGGGTGACAACTACGAGGGTCGATCTCCCGAATCTGGGTCACACCAACCCACACCGCCATGACCCGCATCTTCCTCCTCTCCGTCTTGCTGTCCTCCGCTGCCGTCGCGCAGCCGTCCACCCCGACCCCGATCGTCTTCGCCGACGCTCGCACGTCGACCTCGAGCTACGCCGGGCTCTACGCCACCGACGGCGGCATGATCGAGGTTCGGCCCGGCACGTCGGGCATCACCCTCATCGCCCACGGCGCCCCGGTCGCGGCTCGACTCACCGGCCTGTCGAGCTCGGACACGCACACCGACGCCCACGCCGCCGCGCTCCTCGACGCCTGGGTGACGGGCGACCTCGAGGCCGTCGTGACGTCGGTCCGGTCGGAGCGACAGTTCGAGTCCGCCGAGTCGTTCGCCCGGTACCGCTCCGCGCTCGTCCGGGGCCACGGTGACGCCATCGCCGCCAGCGTCGTCGGCACGTTCGACTCGATCTACGGGGGCCAGGTCACGCTCGTCCAGCTCCTGTTCGACCGTGGCTCGGAGTGGGCCTCGCTCGTCTGGGACGAGAACGACGAGCTTGTGACGATGACGCGCGGCCTAAGCCCCGTCGTGGTCGGCACCGCCGAGCCGACCTCGAGGGACACCTTCACGGGCACGGGCACCGACACGGGCACGGGCACCGAGGTCCGCTTCGAGCGAGGTCAGGACGGCCGCGTCGAGACGATCCGCGTCGACGACCGCTTCGTCGCCATCCGATAACGTCGGGCACACCGGCAGCGGGGCGGCGAGTGGAGTCCTCGCCCCGTATCAGCCGGCCCTGACCAGCGAGCGGTTCTTGGACCGCCCCGTGCGCCCCGCCGACCCTGTCGGTGGGGCGTTTTGCATTAGCCGCGCTCGCGGAGCCAGCTCACGAACGCATCGAGGGCGCGTCCTCGATGGCTGATCGCGTTCTTCTCGCCGCCCGTCATCTCGGCGAACGTCCGGCCGTCACCGTCGGTCGGGCGAAATATGGAGTCGTAGCCGAACCCGGCGTCTCCGGACTCCTCTCTCGTGATGACGCCTTGGCACACGCCGTCGAAAAACTGGACCCCGGACGCGTCAGCAAACGCCAGCACGGTCCGAAACCGGGCCGTCCTCGAGGACGCGCCCTCGAGGTCGGCGAGCAGCTTGTGTCGGTTCGCGTCGGCGTCTCCGTCGAGGCCGGCGAAGCGCGCGGAATGGACGCCGGGCGCGCCGTCCAAGGCGTCGACCTCGAGGCCGGTGTCGTCGGCGAGCGACGGCAGGCCGGTGTGCTGAAACAAGGCGCGGGCCTTTTTCTCTGCGTTACCGCGCAGCGTGTCGGCGTCCTCGTCGACCTCGAGGGCGCCGGTCTCGGCGGCGGTCGTGAGCTCGACCTCGAGGTCGGCCAGGCGGGCGGCCAGTTCAGCGACCTTGCCGGGGTTGCGGGTGGCGAGGACGAGGCGCATCGGGGGTTGGGGGTTGGGGAAGATGTGCGCGGCGCCGGCCTCGAGGGCGGAAAACGGCGCGACAAAGGCGGGCCTCGGCAGCACGATCGTCCTCGAGGACGGGACTGACCTCGAGGGCACGAACGGCCCAATCGTCGATCATCAATCGTCCTTGCCTTCCCTCCGTCTTCACCGATCCCGCGCCGTCCGTCCTTGGTTGCTACTGCCGAGCTCCCTAGCTTTGTCGATTGCGCGCGACGCGTTTTCCGGCCCTCACCCACAACACCCCCTTTGCCTTGGCCATCGGTATCAAAGTACGCGACAAGGAGTCCATCGACCGCGCTCTGCGCCGGTTCAAGCGCACCGTGAACCGCGCCCGCGTCCTCCGGACGTACCGCGAGAACATGGCCTACACGAAGCCCTCCGCGACGAAGCGCGAGGAGCGCAAGGAGGCGGCCAAGAAGGCCCGCCGCGCGAACCGCCGCCGCTACTAGCCGACGGCTCTCGGCCCCGGCCGACGATCTGCGACGCCCGCCTCGACGCCTCGAGGTGGGCGTTTCTGTATCTACCCGGTGCGCTCCGGCACGTCATGCCGCGTCTCGCCCTCGCCCCAGACGACGAACTTCTGGGTCGTCAGCGACTCGAGCCCCATTGGTCCGAACGCGTGGAGCTTGGTCGTCGAGATCCCGATCTCAGCACCCAGCCCGAGCTCGCCCCCGTCGGAGAACCGCGAGGACGCGTTCACCAGCACGACCGACGCGTC
>NZ_JBARYR010000620.1:0-1967 GCF_049648075.1 Rubrivirga sp.
GCGCCGGCACGTGCGTCATCGAAGGCTTGCCGGGCGTCGCCGCGGCGGCGGGCGTTCTCGACCGTCTGGCGCATCACGCTGAGAACGCCCATAGGCGTGGCCGGGTAGACGCCGCTCGCGGGGTCGATGCGGGCGACCAAGCTCATGGGGTCGGTCAAGACGAGCGCTTCGGGCGCCTCGCCGCGACCGGCGTTGCCACGTCCGAGCTCGCGGAGCAGCACGACGGCACCCTGGCCCGAGAGCAAGCCTTCCCGGGGGGCGACGTGGGCGGCCGTGAAGCCAGCGTCTCGGAGCTGCTTGATCCGACCGTCCGTCGCGTCGAACATCTCGCGGACGTCGCGGTCGGGCACGATGCCGGCCAACTCGCGAGGCGGGTCGCCCCGGTCCCCCTCGTAGTCGTCCTCGTTCTCCGCCTTGGCGACACCCGCTGTGGCGAACGCGTCGACGAAGCCGGCGTAGACCGTGAGCGAGTCGCCCTCGATGACGTCGGCGTCGAAGGGGAGCACCGCACCCTCGCCGACCGACTCGATGCGTCCGTCGCGGATGAGGACGGTCGCGCGCTCCAAGACGCGCCCCGGTGCCACAACGACTCTGGCGTCCGTAATCGCCACGACGTTGGTGACGGGCCGCAGCGGGGTGTCCGCGCGGACGCCCTGGGCGTGGGCGGGGCCGAAGGCCAGGAGAGCCGCAACGGCGGCGAGAGTGGCTCGGAAGGTCATGCGTTGCGGGGCGAAGCGGCTGGAAAGATACCCGACTGTGAAGTGAGGATGACGCCCTCGAGGACGGGGATGGCCTGAGGGGTGGGCGACGCCCGCCCTCGAGGGCGACTACACCGCGCTGTCTTCGCCGGCCTCGCGGCTCTCAAAGACACCCCACTCTTGCCCGAGTGACCGAGCGGCCGGTGTCACGATCTGACCGGGCCGAACTCGGATCGTGACCCGCCTGCGGCGCGCCTGCCGGACGTCGTTCTCCGTGATCACGCGCCGGTCAATCCGCCCGTCCTCGACGGGCTCGTCGGGGACCGCGATCTCGAGGACGAGGCCCGGTAGCCAGCGCGCGGTCTCGGGACGCCCAGCGCCGAGCCACAGCGCGCGATCGATCTCGGCCTCGAGGGCGGGGCCGACCTCGACCGTGACCGCGGCAGCCACGGAGCCCAGCCCGAGCGTAGCCCGGTCGCCTACGCCCCATGCTCGGCGCAATCCACTCTGGATCACGAGCCGCGAGCACACGCGCTCGACCTCGGGGCCGGACACGGCCCCGACGGGGCCTCGCAGTGACAGGCCGTCCGCATGTTCGAGTGCGTCCGTCGCATCGAGGACGAGCCTCGTTTGGTCGCCGGCCTCGATGGGCACGCGGGCCAAGACCTGGCCCAAGCGGACGACCTCGACGGTGGCCGACGGTCGCAGTGTCGCGCCCCGCCCGAACGCGGCCTCGAGGTCGCGCTTCCCGAGTACGGCTCGAGAGCCGACGGAACGGACTGGGATGGCGTTGGGCCTCACGCGGCGCCGGCCGCGCCCGGCAGGAACCGGGCCTCGACGTCCGTGATCTTGTCGACGCGGCGCGCGTGGCGCCCGCCCTCGAAGTCGGTCGCCAAGAACTCCTCCAAGACGCGCTTGCAGACTTCGATGCCCATCGTTCGGCTGCCGAGCGTGAGCACGTTGGCGTCGTTGTGGGCGCGCGCGTTGAACGCGGCGAACGTGTTGGGGCAGGGCGCCGCGCGAACGCCGGGCACCTTGTTCGCCACCATCGCCGAGCCCACGCCGACGCCGTCGATCATCAGACCGACCTCGACGCGGCCGAGGTGGACGGACCGGGCGACGGCGTACGCGAAGTCGGGGTAGTCGACGCTCTCCGTCGAGGTCGTGCCCAAGTCGGTGACGGTCCAGCCGAGAGACCGGGCGTGCTCGGCGAGCGCGTCTTTGAAATCGAACCCGGCGTGGTCGCAGCCGACTGCCAACGTCTTTGAT
>NZ_JBARYR010000621.1:0-1536 GCF_049648075.1 Rubrivirga sp.
GGCGAACCAAAGCGGCCCGGCCAGCCACACGCGGCGGACCTCAATGGAGACGGGAAACGAGACGGGCTCGGTCCACGCGACGTCTCCCCGACCGGTCCACTCGCGATTTACCAAGAGCGTGAGCCGCAGTGGCTCCGCTGCGCCGCGGGACGGCGGCTCGATCCGAAACGGCCTCGAGGCCGCAGAGACCTCCGTGCCTTGGGGTCCGCTCAGCTCTCGGATCCCGACAAAGTGGACAGGGGCTCGGTCCTCGGCGATAAAAGCCACAGCGAGGTCGACGCCTTGAGGGCCTGCTGTCCCTCCAGCGGGACTGATGGGCGCCGTGATCGTCACCCTTGCGACGTGGGCCGCCTCCCCAATCGTGATCGGACCCAGATCGACGGTGTCACGGAGAGCGATGTCGCGCTCATACGGGTCTTCTGGGAGCGCGACGGCGGGGCTCTCGTAGGTCGCCGAGGTCTGGGCGACGGTGCTGCCGAGACGAGGCACGGCTAGGATCCCGAACGCGAGGAAGCCGAGGAAGGCGACAAAGAAGATCTTCGACATCGCCGCGAAGGTGCGGCGGCGCTTCTTGCCCCGCTCCTTTCGTTTGGCGGCGCGCTCCTCGGCCTCGAGCTGGCGCTTGCTCATCGCGCCCAGGATGTCGTCGCGTCCGAGCGCCTTCCAGACTGTGACATCGGCGAGCCGCGTGCCCGCGACGACCTCGACCTCGTCGGCCGTCAGTTCGACGCTGTACTGCATGGTGCCCTTCCGAGCCTCGGCGACCTGAAGGGTCGCGTCGAGCTTGGGCCGCCACGTGAGCTCGCCTGCCATGCCCGTGATCTTGGCCGGGCTCTGCTCGTGAAACCGGACGCGCCCGTCCGGGAACTCGATGCCTCCGCGACCCACCTTCGGCGTCGGCCGAACGGGCGACTGGAGCAGGAAGCCCTCGTCGCGCGAGTACGAGAGGTAGCGGGCCGTCCCGCTGTCGCTCACCAGTTGCCACTCGTCCCAGGTCCACGAGTCCTCGTCGTCCCAGCCCTTGTATCGGAGCCAGCCGGTCACGACGTGACGCTCGCCCTCGAAGGTTCCCTCAGCGCCGGGATAGATGTCTTGGTTCGGCTTGAACTTCGGCTTGACGCGCCCCAGGATCTCGAGCTGCTTCGAGGTCAGATCGAGGACGCTGCCGCAGTGCGTGCACACGACCGACTTGGAGCCGCGGTCCGGATGAATCTCGACCTGCCCGCCACAGTTTGGGCACTGCAGGTTCTCGACCGAGGCCGTGCGCGATCCGACGTCGTCGAGCGACCTCGAGGACGCGGCGGCCCCGGCCTCGACGTCTCCTAGGCCCTCGAGAGCGTCGGTCGCCCAGCGGTTGTCGGGGTTGAGGGCAAGCGCGCGGTGCAGCAACACCGATTTGGCACCGGCGTCCTCCGTCACTCGAGCGCGCCACGTCAGCGCGAGCTCGTTCTCGGGCTCGGCCTCGAGGACGGAATCGAACAGCCGACGCGCGGCCTCGAGGTGGCCGCGACGGGCGGCGCGGATGGCGCGGTCGAG
>NZ_JBARYR010000622.1:0-7031 GCF_049648075.1 Rubrivirga sp.
TTCAGCCCACTGTAGGCCTCGACGGTCCGCGATACCAGCTCCGCGCACGCATCTGGATCGGATACGTCGGCCGCGACGAAGCGCGCCGTGCCGCCTGCCTGCTCGATGAGGCTGACGGTCTCGATGCCCCCGTCTTCGTCCACGTCCGAGACGACGACGCGCGCGCCAGCCGTGGCATAGCGGAGAGCGATGGCGCGGCCGATGCCGCTGGCGGCGCCGGTGACGAGAGCGGTTTTCTGCATGGGTTTGATGGTCTCGAGGTGGCGACGCGGTCAGGGCGATCCGCCTGACCTTGAAGCCCGCACCGCCCTCGAGGTTCGGCCTCCGTCCTCGAGGACGACACTCGGCGTGAGAGATGGGTCGTTTGAAGGTTGGCTCGCAGCCCTCGGCGACCTCGAGGACGATCCCTCTGCCACGTTGGTCCGCCGACCTCGAGGATGCCGCCCGCCTCGGAGTCGCAGCACTTGAACCCTGAACCCTCTACCGGAACGCGTCCGCGACCAGCATCTCCGCCTCGTCGTAGGCGTCCGCCGCCGCGGTCAGCTTGCCGAACGCGTCCTCGAGGGAGCCACCGCCGCCCAGCGTCGTGATCTCCTCCGGCGAGCCCGTCTGCAGGATCTGCCCGTCGCGGACGACGATCACCAGGTCCGCCACTTTCTCGACGGCGTCCAGCAGGTGCGACGAGTAGAAGATGGTCCGCCCCTTCGCGGCCAGCGTCCGCAGGAGGGCTCGCGTTTGGAGGACGGCGTGCGCGTCGAGGCCGCCGAGGGGCTCGTCCAGGAGGAGGACTGGCGGGTCGTGCAGGAGCGCGGCCGAGATCAGGACCTTCTGCTTCATGCCCTTCGAGAAGCCGACCATCGAGCGGTCGCCGGCGTCCTCGAGGTCCCAGAACGTGAGGTGCGCGGCGGTGCGGCTCGTGATCTCGGCCTCCGAGAGCCGGTGCATCCGACCGATGAACGTGAGGTACTCGCGCGGCGTGAAGCTCTCGTAGACGTGGCCGTGCTCGGGGACGTATCCGAACCGGCGCTTGACCTCGACGGGATCGACCTTGACGTCGACGCCTCCGACCTCGACGCGGCCCGAGTCCGCGATGAGCGCGCCCGTCAGCAGCCGCATCGTCGTCGTCTTGCCCGCCCCGTTTGGGCCGACGTAGCCCGCCACCGATCCGGTCGCGACCTCGAAGGAGACGTCGGTCAGGATCGGCGTGCCGTCGATGGCGACGTGGACACCCTGGACAGTGATCATGGGTATTGGGGTTTGGGTGTTGGGGTTTGGGGACTAGGAGGGGAGACCCCAATCCCTAAGCCCCAATCCCTAACACCCTATCCGGGCGGCCACCGGAGGTCGCGCCCACCGATCAGGTGGACATGCAAGTGAAACACCGTCTGCCCCGCGCCCGCGCCGTTGTTGACGACCAGGCGGTAGTCCTCGAGACCTTCCTGCTTGGCCACCTTTCGGGCGACCGTGAACAGGTGACCGATGAGCGCCTCGTCCTCAGGCTCGACCGCGTCCGCGCGGGGGATCGGCGCGCGAGGGACGATCAGGACGTGCGTCGGCGCGACGGGGTTGATGTCGCGGAACGCGACCGCATGCTCGTCCTCGAGGACGATGTCGGCCGGGATCTCGCCGTCGGCGATCTTCTGGAAGAGGGTCTTGTCGTCGGCCACGAGGTCGGTATCGGCGTGGGAGGTGGCCAAGCTAAGCGGGCTCGAGGACGACGTCGGGCGGAACGGCGTCTCGCCCCCAGGCCGTCCGCTCGACCTCGACGCGACCGCCCCATCCGACCTCGAGGTCACTCGGGCGGTCCCCCTCCTCATCAGAGGACGGAGAACGTGAGCGCGCGTCCTCGAGGACGACTACTCGTTGTAGACCAGGCTCAGCAGCCGGTCGAAGGACTTCTCCATCTGGGCGAACTCGCCGGGGCAGCGACGGGCTCGCGCGACCGGCAGGCCACCGTCGTCGTTGACCAGCCCGATGTACTTGTCCGGGTCCGACCCGAACACCCAGCACGCGACGTTGTAGAGCCGCTGCGGGCCGAGCGAGTGCTCTCCGGCATAGTCAGACGCGCCGAACTCGCTGCGGCCCTGGAGCGCCAACACGCCGTCGATGGCCGACTGCGCCCCTTTGTCGCCTTGGCGGATGAGCGCCAGCGTCGCGAACTGGTCTGCCACGTCCTCCTCGCGCCCGGTGATCGGCAGGTCGAGCTGGTGCGTCAGCGCGTGACCGACCTCGTGGAGCATGATGAACCGGTACGCGCCGTCGATGGCCTCGGTCAGCCGCTCCGGCCCGACTTGCTCGCCCAGCACGCGGCTCATGTAGTCCATCATCTCGTAGCAGAACGAGACGGCGCCCGCGCTCGGGTTGTAGAACGCGTTCGGCTGGCCGCACTCCTCGAAGCTGACCGACACGTTCTGGGGAAGCGGGTAGGCCGCGTTGAGCCGCTGCACGACCGTCTCGAGCCGCCGCGCGCCCTGCACTTCGTCCCGGATCGCGGCGTAGGAGGAGGTCTCGTCGTAGGTCACCGGTGCCCACTTGCCCGCAAACCTCGCGTTCGTGGTCGGTGCCGGAGCGGACGTGCCCCCGTCCGCGCTCGAGCCCAAGCGCTCCGCGGTGAGGGTGTACGCCCCGGTCTCACCCGGCCCGTACGAGTTGGCCTGGACCGCGTACGTGCCGCTGGCCCCGACCGTGAACCGAACGCGAGCGTCGCTCCCGCCGCCGCCGTCGTCGTCGCGGCCCACGACCTCGACGTCCCCGCCCTCGATGGTGCCGATGGTGAGGTAGGCGTCGAACTCCGTCGAGCGCAGCGTCACCGCGATCTCGTCACCGGGCGTGCCGTCGAAGACGTACAGGTCCGCGAACGACTCGTCGGCCAGGGCGGTGTCGTCCGTCGACAGGCGGCCTTGGGCCGGGGTGCCGGTCGTCAGCGTTGGGAAGCCCGTGTCGGCGGCGCCGTCCGCGACATCCTGAGCCCGGTCGACGGACAGGGTGTAGGCGCCTGTCGCGGCCTGGGCGAACGAGTTGGCGACGATCACGTAGGTCCCGCTCGGTCCGATCCGCGTCCGAATGCGAGCGTCGATGCCCGGTCCGCCGTCGTCGTCCTGGGCGATGGACTCGAACTCGCCGCCGAAGACGCGGTTGAGCATCACGTACGGGTCGAAGTCGTCCGACGACAGCGTGATGACGACGTCCTGGCCGGGCGTGCCGGTGTACGCGTAGAAGTCGTAGTAGGAGCCGTCGTCGAGGACGGGATCGGAGGTGTCCAGCCGCCCGCTGACCGTCTCGCCGAGGCCGACGGCGAGCACGCCGGGCAGGTCGTTGCTGGTCGTCGCGAGCGACCGGACCGTGATCTGGTAGTCGCCTCGGGCATCGGGCCGGAAGGCGTTGGCGATGATCGAATACCGCCCGTCCGAGCCCGTCGTGACACGGAGCTGGGAGTTGGTGCCGCCGCCGCCGTCGTCGTCGGTGTGGGCGCCGGAGAACGCGTCGCTCTCGCTCGGCCCGCCCAGCAAGTAGGTGTCGAAATCGGCCGAGGCCATAAAGACCTCGATCTCCTCGCCCGGCGCGCCCTGGTACGTGTAGAGGTCGTAGTACGAGTCGTCCGAGAGCTGGTTGTCCCCACTCCCCAGCGACCCGCTGACCGAGTCGCCGGCCTCGAGGACGGATCGCACGCCGCTGCCCGACGACGTGACCGGCGCGCTGCCCAGGGACTCGACCTCGAGGGTGTAGGCGCCCACTTGTCCGCCCTCGAAGGTATTGGCCCGGATGCCGTACGTCCCGCTCGGCCCGACGGTCACGATGAGCTGGGCGTCGGTCCCACCCGCGCCGTCGTCGTCGAGGTCCACGACCTCGAACGTGTCGCCCTCGAGGGGGCCTCCGCTCAGGAACGCGTCGAGCTCCACCGAGCGCATCGTGATCGAGATCTCGTCACCCGGCGACCCGACGTAGGCGTAGGTCTCGTAGTGCGAGCCGTCATCGAGGACGGGGTCGGAGCCGTCGAGGCGCCCGCTGACCGTCTCGCCCGCGCGGATCACGCCCGGCCCCGTCGAGGGGACGTCGCCGCCGCCGAGGGACTCGGCAAACAAGGTGTAGCGGCCCGTCGATCCGCCCGAGAGCGAGTTGGCCTGGATCGCGTACTCGCCCGAAGGGCCGACGGTGATCGTCAGCTCAGAGTTGGTACCGCCGCCGCTGTCGTCGTCCGAGACCTCGAGCCGGTACTGGCCGTTCGTGACCGGGCCGGCCTGCATGAACGCGTCGAAGTCGTCCGACTGCAACGTGAACACGACCGTCTCGCCCGGCACGCCGATGTAGCGGTAGAGGTCGACGTGGGAGCCGTCGTCGAGCGTCGGGTCCGACGACGTGAGCGCGCCCTCGAGGCCGTCGCCGTCGCGGATGACGCGCGCGCCGGACCCGAAGGTTTGGGCCGCGAGTGGAGCCGCGACGAGCAGGAGGACGAGGGGCAAAAAGCGAGACAGAGACACGGGCACGTCAGGTGAGTCCAGTGCGAAGGATAGACTGGACGCCGTGCACCGTCCTCCCCTTTGCGGGGGACCGTCGGCTCCGCCGGTCTTGCGGTTCCCGAGGGCGCGTGCTTCGTCCTCGAGGCCGAGTCCGGTCTGGGCTGAGGTCCGCCGCCGTACGTTGGGGTCGCACGCCGTCGTCGCCATGATTGGGAAGATGCGCCCCCGCTTCGAGTCCGTGGCCCCGTGCCCGGCCCTGGCCGCGCCCGGGCGGCTCCGCGCAGCACTCGATGCCGCCGACGCACCGTGCCGGGGCGAGGTCTACGGCAACCACGCCGTCCTCCACGTGCCCCGTGCCCAGGAGCGCGTGTGGTCGCCGTTCCTTTCGCTCGACCTGGTCGGCCACCCGGAGGGGACGCTGGTGCGGGGCTTGTTCGGTCCCAAGCCGTCGATCTGGAGCTTGTTCGCCGCCTCCTACGCCGTCTGCGCCTTCGGGGCCGTCTTCGCGGCTGGCTTCGCGTTCGTCCAGTGGACGCTGGGGCAGCCGCCGTGGGCGCTCTGGGTCCTTCTGGCGACGGCCCTCGGTGCCCTCGCGACCTACGCCTTCGCGCGCGCTGGGCAACGGCGTGGGCGCGGCCAGATGGACCTTCTCCAGGGGTTCCTCGAGGACGCGCTCGCCACGCCGTGACGCCGACTCGAAGGACGCTCCGCTGCCGACGCCCTAGGCTCGCGACACCGCGATTGCCGACCGGGACCGGGCGACCTGCCTGAGTCGTCCTCGAGGCCGCGTCTTCGCGACGGAAGACGTCGTCCTCGAGGATGGACCCGCGTCGAGGTGCCGATGTGGGTGGCCTGACGGGACCCTGCCTCCGAGGTCGCGTTCGCTGGCCGCATCCGTGGGGGCTCCCGAGGTCGGACGGAACGGCGCCCGCGCCCGTCGGTTGGCTGCGGGACCGCTCCCGACCTCGATGCCTACCGTCTACGTCACCCGCAAGGCGCACTTCAACGCCGCCCACCGGCTCCACAACCCGGACCAGTCCGACGAGTGGAATCGGGACACGTTCGGCAAGTGCAACAGCCCCAACTGGCACGGCCACAACTACGAGCTCGACGTGACCGTGGCCGGCGAGCCCGACCCCGAAACGGGGTTTGTCATCGACCTGGCGCTCTTGAAGCGCGTCATCGAGGCCGAAGTGATCCAGCCGCTCGACCACAAGAACCTCAACCTCGACGTGCCCTTCTTGGAGGGCAAGAAGACCTCGACGGAGACGCTCGCCGTCGCGATCTGGCAACGGCTCGCGCCCCACGTCGACGGGCTCTACGAGGTGTCGTTGCGCGAGACCCACAACAACTCCGTCGTGTACCGTGGCGACTAACGCATCCGGCCTCGAACCGTCAGGCGGGCGTAGCCAGGCCGACGGCACCGCTCCCGAGTCGCCGCTCCGCTACGAGCGCCGCGACGTCTACCACACCGAGACGACCGAGGCGCTCGCGGACGTGACGCGTCGGCAGCTCGAGCTGATCGGGGAGGACCCGGAGCGCGAGGGGTTGCTGAAGACGCCCGAGCGCGTCGCGAAGGCGTGGCAGTTCCTGACCCACGGCTACGACCTCGACCCGGACGCCATCCTGCGTAGCGCCCTCTTCCAAGAGGACCACTCGCAGATGGTGCTCGTCAAGGACATCGAGGTCTACTCGCTGTGCGAGCACCACGCGCTCCCGTTCTTCGGCAAGGCGCACGTCGCCTACATCCCGGACGGCCGGATCGTGGGGCTGAGCAAGATCCCGCGCGTCGTGGACGTGTTCGCGCGACGCTTGCAGGTCCAGGAGCGCCTGACGATTCAGATCCGCGACGCCGTCGACCGTGTCCTCCAGCCCGAAGGCGTCGCGGTCGTGATCGAGGCGCAGCACTTGTGCATGATGATGCGCGGGGCCGAGAAGCAGAACTCGCACACGACGACCAGCGCCATGAGCGGCGTGTTCTTGGACAACACGGACACGCGGGCCGAATTCATGCGCCTGATCGCGGGGTAGCGTCCTCGAGGACGGACCGGCCTCGAAGTCGGACGTTGACCCGACGGATCCCGGGCCGACACGCACCGTCCTCGAGGGCGGTGAGCCCGCGTGAAGGACACGTCCTCGAGGGCGCGCTAGCTTGGCCGCCCCCTGCCCGACCCTGCCGTGTCTGAGTTCCACCGTCTCGACGCCGCGGCCGACGCCCGCTTCCTCCGCGCCCACGTGGAGGACCCGCTGACCAAGACGCCGTTCCGGCCGACCAACGAGGTCGTGCTGTGCGAGACGTGCGGGCTGGTGTCGCTCCGGGAGACCTGGGAGGCCGTCGGCGGATGCCCGAACGGGCACTCTACACCGGCGCGGTGGGATGCCGCGCGGGCGCTCGCAGCAGGCGATGGGGCCGCGGTGGCTCCGCCCCGTCCTCCGCGCCCAGTGGCAGTGGCTCCTCCAACGGAGCCGAAGAAAAACAAGTGGCTACTTCCGCTCCTAGCTGCCCTCTTGGTCGGCGGAGCCTTGGTTGCGGCCGTCGTGCTTGGAGGTCTCCTGGGCGACCAAGAGGAGCCC
>NZ_JBARYR010000623.1:0-1920 GCF_049648075.1 Rubrivirga sp.
GCACTGGTGGTCGCGGCGGCCCTGACCGGGTTCTACACGGCCCGGCTCGCCGACGAGCGCGACCGCGCCGAAACGGAAGCGACCAAGGCCACGGAGATCGCGACGTTCCTCGGCACCGTGTTTCAGAACGCCGGTCCGAGCCAAGCCAAAGGAGACTCCGCTTTGGTGGTCGACGTGCTAGACCGCGGGGCCGCCGAGATTCGGACGGAGCTGGCGGGCCGTCCCGAGATCCAAGCCGCGCTCATGCGGATCATCGGGGAGGTCTACACCGAGCTCGGCCGGTACGGCACTGCCGACTCGCTCTTATCGGACGCCCTCGCCCTTCTCGACAACCTCGAGTCGGCAGATCCCGACGACGTTGCCACGGCGTCCATCGCACTCGCACAAGCTCGGTACTTCGGCGGAGACTTCGCGTCGGTCGACTCCCTGTACCGACGCGCGGTCGCCATTCGAGAGGCGAGCGTCGGACGAGACCATCCGGAGACGGCATCGGCCCTCGCGCATCTCGCCACCAACGAGTACGACACGGGACGGTACACCGAGGCCGACTCGCTCCAACGCATCGTCCTCGACATCCGCCTGCGCCACCTCGGACCCGACGACCTCTCGTTGGCTGAGACGTACACGTCGCTCTCGACGCTGGCCGACCTCGAGGGCGATCTCCCTCGTGCCGATTCGCTCGCCCAACGGGCGCTCGCCATCCGGCGCCAGCACCTGACGCCTCCACATTGGGAACTCGCGGAGAGCCTGCTTCTGGCTGGCCTCGCGAGACGCAACCGCGGCTTCCTCGACGAAGCGGAGCCTCTCCACCAGGCCGCTCTCGACATGAACCGCGAGCTGTACGGCGACGATCACGCCGAGGTCGGCTACGTACTCAACCACCTCGCAAGTCTCGAGTACGACCGGGAGGAGTTCGCCGCCGCCGAACGCTACGCCCAGGACGGTCTCGCCGTCCGGCGTGCGGCGCTCGGCCCCGACCACATCGAGGTCGGGGCGAGCCTCGGCAACCTCGCTCGAATTCAGAGGGCTCAGGGCGAGATCGGACGCGAGAGAGAGGCCTTGGACGAGATGCTTCGGGTTATCGAAGGCGCCGTCGGCACGGAGCACCCGTTCTATGGCTCGGTCCTCCAGCGAATCGGGACCGCCGATGCGGCGCTCGGACGTCCCGAGAACGCCGAGCGCCTGCTGCGCCGAGGACTCGAGATTCAGCGTGCGGCGCTTCCGGACTCGGCCCCTCCTCTTGCGATCGCTACCCGAGCCCTCGCGAGGTTCATCGGCCGTCGTAACCCCACCGAGGCCCGGGCTCTTCTCGACGAGAGCGAACGGATATGTCGAGCTGCCGTGGAGCTCGACCCGGCGTGCGTGGAAAAAGTCCGCGAGACGCGCACCGAGGCCGGGCTGTAACAGGCCATCCTCGAGGGCGAGGCTACGGCCTCGAGGTCGCCGCCGCTTCGCCATCGATGAGCCGCTGCATCACGTCGCCCAGGTGCCCGACCAAGCGGTCCTGGTCGCCGCCCAGCACCGACGAGCCGATCACGTCGCGGGCGAGCGCGAACCCGAACAGGACCGACGTGACGAGCCCGGCCCGCTCCCGGGCGTCGCCGCCGCCGAGCCAGTCGCCGAGTGGCGTCGCGACCTGCTCCGCAAGGGCGGCTCGCAACACGCCCGCCGCCTCCGGGTGACTCGCAGACCGCAGCAGCACCATCGTCGGGTCGAAGCCGTCCCGTCGAGGACGGACGAGCCACCGCGCCAGGCGGTCGCCTAGAGTCGTGCGGTCGCCGACCAACAGGTCTCTCACGCGCAGCGTGTCACCGACGACCTCGGTGAACAGGCCCAGCTTGGACCCGAAGTACCGATTGATAAGGGCCGCGTTGACGCCCGCCTCCCCCGCGATCTCGCGCACGCCGACCTCGCCGTAGC
>NZ_JBARYR010000624.1:0-1689 GCF_049648075.1 Rubrivirga sp.
GCATTCGACCTCGAGGCCGGTCAGACCCTCGAGGTCGCCTTCCTGCTGGGCGAAGCTGCGGATCGTGACGAGGCCCGCGCACTCGCCGCTCAATTTTCCGACCTCGAGGCCGTGCACGCCGCCATCGAGGACACAAAAGCGTTCTGGCGCAAGACCACGTCGGCGGTTCAGATCGAGACGCCGGAGCCCGCCCTCGACCTGATGGTCAACGGCTGGCTCGTCTACCAGAACCTGTCGTGCCGACTGTGGGGCCGGACGGCGTTCTACCAATCCGGTGGCGCGTACGGCTTCCGCGACCAGCTCCAAGACACGTCGGCCCTCGTCTACGCTCGGCCCGACATCACCCGCGCACAGATCGTCCGCAACGCGGCGCACCAGTTCGAAGAAGGCGACGTGCTCCATTGGTGGCACCCTCCGCTCTCCAAAGGCATCCGTACGCGGTTCGCCGACGATCTGCTGTGGCTTCCTCTTCTAGCCTCGCAGTACGTCGCCACGACCGGCGACGCGTCCGTCCTCGAGGACGACGTCCGGTTCCTGACCGCGCCCGTCCTCCAAGACGGCCAGGACGAGGTATTCCTTCAGCCTCGCGACGCCGGAACGTCGGCGTCGGTGTACGAGCACGCGGCGCGGGCCGTCGACCGGTCCCTCGAGGTCGGCGAGCACGGGCTGCCGCTGATGGGCGTCGGCGACTGGAACGACGGAATGAACCGGGTCGGGCGGCTGGGCCGCGGTGAGAGCGTCTGGATGGGGTTTTTCCTGGCGGCCACCATCGACGCGTTTCTGCCTCACGTCCTGTCTCGCGGTGACGACGCCCGCGCTGAGCGCTACCGCCAGCACCGCGCCGACCTCGAGGCCGCGCTCAACGCCGACGGCTGGGACGGCGCCTGGTACCGCCGGGCGTTCTACGACGACGGCGCTGTGATGGGCTCGACCGATAGCGACGAGTGCCAGATCGACGCGCTCGCCCAGGCCTGGGCCGTTCTCTCGGGGACCGCACCGCCGGACCGCGCGGCCCTCGCCCTCGATGCCCTCGAGACGCGGCTGGTCGACGAAGACGCCGGTCTGATCCGACTGCTCGACCCGCCGTTCGACGTCACGCCTCACGACCCCGGCTACATCAAGGGGTACGTGCCGGGCGTGAGAGAGAACGGGGGCCAGTACACGCACGCGGCGCTGTGGGCCATTCGGGCGCTTGCCGAGGCGGGCCGCTGCGAGCGTGCCGCGCTGTTCTTGACGATGCTCTCGCCGGTCCGCCACGGCGATTCCCGAGAAGCCGTCGCGACGTACATGACCGAGCCCTACGTGATCGCCGCCGACGTCTACGGCGTGGCGCCGCACGTCGGTCGCGGCGGCTGGACATGGTACACCGGCTCGGCCGGGTGGATGTGGCGCGTGGCCGTCGAGTCGATCCTGGGGTTCGGCCTCGAGGGCGGAGACGCGATCACGCTCGCGCCGTGCATTCCCGCCGACTGGCCCGGGTTCTCCATCCGCTACCGACTGCCGGACGGCTCGGGGACGGTCTACACGATCACCGTTGAGCGCGGTAGTGACCCATCGCTGACACTCGACGGCGCCATTCTTGACCTGCAGGACGCGCGTGTGCGCATCCCGATCATGAGGGACGGCGCCGAGCACGAGGTGGTCCTCCGCATCTGATTCAACGCGGTCTCGGCCTCGAGGGCGCCGACT
>NZ_JBARYR010000625.1:0-5844 GCF_049648075.1 Rubrivirga sp.
ACGCTACCGCTCGATCTCGACGCGCCGCCGCTCCGCCAGCGACTGCCTGGCCGCCTCGAGGACGCGCACGACCTCGAGGCCGTCGACGCCGTCTGTGAGCGGGGCGCGGTGCTCGCGGATCGCCGACAGGAACTCCTCGACCTCGACGCGCAGGGGCTCCGCGGCGGGGATCTGCGGGACCGCGATGTCACCTGATCGAACCGCGAGCGCGCCGGCCACGTCGCCGAACCGCGCCTCGGAGGGGTCGACGCCCCGGTCGTACACGCGGACCTTCTCGGACGGCTCTTGGTCGTCGATCACGGCCATTTGAACATCGCCCACGACCGTCGTCCGCCGCACCTTGTGCGGGTCGAGCCACGACGCGTGCAAGTGGGCGATGGCCCCGCCGTGGTACTCGACGGTCGCGAACACCACGTCCTCGATGCCCGTCTGCAGGATGGCACGGCCGGTCGCCGTGACCGCAACGGCGTCGCCCAGGAGGGACCGAGCGATGGCCAGGTCGTGCGGCGCCAGGCTGTCGAACGCGTTCTCCTGCGACCGCACCACGCCCAGGTTCGCGCGGACGCTGTAGAGGTACTGAATCTCACCTAGGACGCCGTCCTTGACGAGCTGCTCGACGTGCTGAAACGCCGGGTGGTACCGCAGCAGGTGCCCGACCATCAACCGCCGGTCTCGCTCCTGGGCGAGCCGGACCAGCCGCTCGGCTTGGGACGTCGTCTGCGCGAGCGGCTTCTCGACGAACACGTGCTTGCCAGCCTCGAGGGCGGCAGCGGCGAGCTCGACGTGGAGCGGCGTCTCCGTCGCCACCACGACGGCCTCGATGGACTCGTCCTCGAGGACGACCGTGGCCGACCGCGCCGTCCGGGCCGTCGGCGCGATGCGGGAAGCTTGGGCGAGCGCCGGGTCGAGAGGGTCGGCGACCGCCACGACCTCAGCGCTCTCGCTGGCCGCCAGGTTTCGGAGCACGTTGCGCCCCCACCGGCCCACGCCAATCTGGCCGACGCGGATGGACTCGGTAAACGCGAACGAGGACATAGCGAGAGGGGAGAGGTCCGGCCTCGAGGCCGGGCTACGCGGCGACCGGGACGCCGGCCTCGAGGTACGACCGGACGTGACCGGCGACGTACTCCGTGTCGGCGATGCTGAGGTGCGGGTGCATCGGGAGCGACAAGACCTCGCGGCAGGCCCGCTCCGTCTCGGGCAACGCCGGGCCGAGGTACGGCGGCATCTGGTGGATCGGCTCCGGGTAGTAGATCATCGTCGGGACGCCCTGCGCCTTCAGGTGGTCGCGCAGCCCGTCTCGGACGTCGGCCGAGACCCGGATCGTGTACTGGTGGAACACGTGGCGCGCGTCGTTCTCGCGTCGAGGTCGCGTGACGTCCTCGAGGTCGGCGAGGTGCGCGTCGTAGCAGGACGCGGCGGCCCGGCGCGCGTCGATCCATGCCGGCAGATGGCCCAAGTGAACCGACAGGATGGAGGCCTGTATCGCGTCGAGGCGGCTGTTCACGCCGACCGTCGTGTGGTGGTACTTCTTGGCTGAGCCGTGATTCGCGATCTGCCGCGTCTTGGAGGCCAGATCCTCGTCCGTCGTCAGGACGGCGCCGCCGTCGCCGAACGCGCCAAGGTTTTTCGAAGGGTAGAACGACAAGCAGGTCAGGTCTCCCATGACGCCAGCCGGGCGACCCTGCCACGTCGACCCGATGGCTTGGGCCGCGTCCTCGACGACCGGGATTCCGAGCGGGTCGCAGACCGCACGGATCGCCGTCATGTCGGCGCACTGGCCGAACATGTGGACGGGCACGACGGCCTTGGTGCGCGTTGTGAGAGCCGCGTGCAGCAGGTCCGGGTCGAGGTTGAACGTCTCCGGGTCGATGTCGACGAACACGGGCTTCGCTCCTAGAACCGCCGCCGCCTCGGCCGTCGCCACGAACGTGAACGACGGGCAGACGACCTCGTCGCCCGCTTTGACGCCGAGCGCCATCAGAGCGATCTGCAACGCGTCCGTTCCGTTCCCGACTCCGAGAGCGTACACAGGCTCGGTCGAGCCGAGACCCTCGACGTACGCTGCGAGGTCGGCCTCGAAGGCGGCCACGAACGGCCCGCGCACGAACGCGCCACGGTCGAGGACGGCCGCGATCGCAGCGTCGAGGTCGGGGCGGATGGCAGCCGTCTGCGCGCGCAGGTCGACCATCTGGAGCGTCTTGTTCATGCCGGTCGGGGGGTCCCCTGAAGGTAGCCGACGGCCCGTGTCGACTCGGTGAAGCACGGTCGTCCTCGAGGGCGATTCCCAGGGCACGACCTCGAGGGCGTGGAGCGGATCTGCTCTCACGGGGCCGAGGCCCTACCCCCCGTTCTCTCGCAGTTGCTCGGGTGCCACCGCCCGCACGTCGCGCGCCGGCACGCCGACGTGGACCCGCCCGCCGGTGGCGTCCTTGCTCAGGACCGCGCCCGCTGCCACCACCGCCTCGCTCCCGACCTCGAGGCCGGGCAACAGCACCGCGCCGACGCCGATCCGGGCGCTTTCCCGAACAGTGGGTCCCGCGAATGCGGTTTTTCGAGCCTCCGTCCGGGCGAGATACGCGTCGTTGCTCGTCAGCACGCCCGGCGCCACGAACACGTCGTCCTCGATGGTCGAGTAGGCCGTGACGTAGACGTTCGTCTCCAGCTTGCACCGCGCCCCGACTGTCGAGTCGTTCTCGATGGCGACGCCGCGCCCAACGATCGACTCGCTGCCGACGGACACGCGCTCGCGGACCGTCGCGTAGTCCGCGATCAGCACGCGCTCGCCGATCGTCGCCCCTCGGTACACCACCGCTCCCGTCCCGACGATCGTGTCCGCCCCCATGACCGCGGCCTCGAGGTCGGCCGCGCTCGTCGTCGCGCTCCGCGCCGCCCGCATCGGCCGCTTGCCGATCACCGCGTGGTCGTCCACGCGCACGCCCGGTCCCAACCGGCTCCCATCGTGGACAACAACATGATGACCGAGTCGGCTCCCCTCGCCAATCTCGACGCCGGCCCCGATCACCGCGAAGTGACCGACCTCGACGTCGTCCTCGAGGACGACGGACGGATGAATCTGGGCGGTGGAAGCGGCGGGCATCGGATCGGGGGCGAGGAGTGGGGCGTAGCTTCTGAAAAGCTAGCCCCCGCTTCGAATGACTCTTCTCGCTCTCCTCGCGCCTACCCCTGAGGGCTACGGCGTCGGTCTCGAGTGGATGGTGTACCTCGCCTTCCTCGTCCCGGTCGTGTTTCTCGCCGTCGTGTGGTGGCTCGGAAGCCGCAACACGGTGTAGCGGCGCCCTCGAGGACGAACAAACGACGACGCCCCGCCGGAGAGATCTCCAGCGGGGCGCTCGTGTGTCCGGGGGCGGGTTCTGGCGCTACGAGTCGAGTTGGCCGATGTAGTGCTGCGCCCAGCCGTGCCATGCCTGGCCCTCAGCGATCGACTCGAAGGCGGCGCGAGCTTGGTCCGCGTCGCCGGCGCCCATGTGCGCTAGGCCGAGCTGGATATAGAAGCTCGAGCGGTCGGCCTGGCCCTCGCTGGCCGCGAGAGCGGTCTCGGCGTACGGGACGGCGTCGGCGCCGCGCTCCATCGCGATCAGGGCCTTGGCGTAGTAGAACGCGACCAGGTCCGCGTCGTAGCCGGCCATCCGGGCCTGCTCCAAGAGCGCGTAGGCGTCGGTGCCCTGCTCGTAGGTGATGTCGTTGCCGTTGAGCATCTGGACGGCTTGCTCGATCTTCGCCGTCGTCTCGGCAGCAGCGCTGGCGGCGGCCTGCTGCTCCTGGGCGGCCGCGGCCTGGGCGGCGCGCGCCTCGAGGACGCCGCTCACCTGCTCGAGCCCGCGGTTCGCCGCGGAGAGGATGGTCCCGGCGTTGGAGGCGTCGGAGGCCTCGGCCATCGCGACCGCGTCCTCGAACGCGTTACGGGAGTCCTCGAGGCGCCCCTCTTGGGCCAGGGCCTGTGCGAGTCCGAGTCCGGCCGGTGCGTACGTCTCGTTGTAGAGGAGGGCCTCCTCGTACTTTAAGAGGGCGTCGCTGAAGTTGCTCTCGCGGAAGAGCTCGATGCCTTCCTGATAGAGCTCGCGGGCGCGCTCGGGGTCCGGCTCGATGGCCGCCTCGAGGGAGTCGGCGACGACCGTGTCGGCCTCGACGGCTGGCATCTCGGTGGGGTCAGTGGTCTGCGCGCTGGCGACGGTCGTGAGGCCGAAGGCGAGCAGGGCGAGAGAGAGAAAACGGGTCATCCTGGGTGGGGGTGAGTCAAGCGGTGGGTCCTGGCGAGAAAACTACAGAGTTCGTGCCGGGTCTGAAACGGGTCATTCCGGGCGCTTCGTACGCCCCGGCTGTCCAGAGAATCGGACGGTGACGTCGGGTTCGCCGTACGCCGAGCGTTTCGACGGGTGTCGTTGGCTGCGCCGGCTTGGCGTCCTCGAGGGGACGGGCTAGAAGTTGGGGGTGATCCCCGACTGTGAGCAGAAGCGGTCGATGAGGTCGGCGGCCTCGGCCGGATCGTCGGTCAGGGTGACGAGGTCCGGGTCGCCGGCCGAGATGAAGCCGCCCTCGAGGAGCGTGTCCTGGATCCAGTCGAGCAGGCCCTTCCAGTACGAGGTCCCCATGAGCACGACAGGAAACGTGGCGGCCTTCTGGGTCTGGATCAGCGTCAGGCTCTCGAACAGCTCGTCCATCGTCCCGAATCCGCCCGGCAGGACCACGTAGCCTTGGGCGTACTTCACGAACATCGTCTTGCGCGCGAAGAAGTACTCGAAGGTCAGGTCGTGAGCGGGCTCCACGTACGGGTTGACGTGTTGCTCGAAGGGGAGCGCGATGTTCAGCCCGACCGACACGCCGCCGGCTTCGGTGGCGCCCTTGTTGGCGGCCTCCATGATGCCCGGCCCGCCGCCCGTGATGACGGCGTACCCACGAGTGGCGAGCTCTCGCCCGACCGCGACGCCGAGCTCGTAGTGCTCCGTTCCCGGCTTGGTGCGGGCGGACCCGAAGACCGACACGCTGGGGCCGATTTCGCCCAAGCGCTCGAAGCCCTCGACGAACTCGCTCATGATGCGGAAAACCTTCCACGTGTCCTTGATCCGCTCGTCTTGCCACTTCGCGACGTCTCGTGGGGTCATCGGCCGGTCGGCACGGTATGGCGTTGCTTGCGGAGAGTCGGACATCGAGGGCGGAGGAATGAGAGCGGCCCCCGACGCCGAAGCACCGGGGGCCGCGAAACTAGCTCCGTCCTCGAGGACGCAAGCTGGAGCGCTTAGTTGTACTGGCTCTCGACCGACCGACGGTAGTCGTCGTTCGGGTAGATCGCGATCTCGACGCGGCGATTGGCCGGGTCCGTGCCCGGGATGCCAGCGAGCGGCTCGGTCTCACCGCGGCCGTACGACTGCAACCGCGAGGCGGGGACGCCCTGGCCGACCAAGAAGTCGGTGACGGCGCGAGCGCGGCGGTCCGAGAGCGACTGGTTGGTCGCCGTCGAGCCGTCCGTGGACGCGTGGCCCACCACGACCGCGTCGTGGTCGGAGTAGTTGCGCAGGCTCGACGCGAGGTCCGTCAGGTCCGAGCGGACACCGGGGCGCAGCGAGGCCTGTCCCAGGTCGAACAGCAAGGCGTTGTCGAACCGGATGGCGATGCCAGCCGTGTCGCCGTCGTCACCGGGGATCGGCGTGACGTCAGCGTTCTCGAGGTCGTCGTCGAGCTCCTCGGCCTGCCGGTCCATCTGGCGTCCGATGACGGCGCCGGCCGTACCGCCGACGGCGGCTCCGATGATGGCTCCGCGAGCAGTCGAGCCGGTGGCCCGGCCGATGACGGCGCCGATGACGCCGCCCGCTGCGGCTCCGGCGC
>NZ_JBARYR010000626.1:0-4133 GCF_049648075.1 Rubrivirga sp.
GGCCAAGACGCTCGCGGCCGCGGCCAGCCCGACGAAGACCAAGAGCGCTGCGCCCAGCGTAAGGAGGAGACGGGTCACGAGCGAGAGAGAGGGGAGAGGAAGCTACCGTCTGTGCCGTCGTACTCCGCTACAGCGCCGACGCTCCCAGAAAGAAGGGTCGACCTCGAGGACGCTAAGCTCGACCACCGGCGTCGAGCCACACTGCGAACGCGTCGGCCGGCTTCGAAGTCAGCGACTGCTCGGCGGTCAGCCCGCCCTTTTGCGCTGACGCGACGCCCCAGCGCGTGTCCGCGAGCCCTTCGACGGAGTGCGCGTCGGGGTTGATCGAGACCAGCACCCCGCGACGAGTCGCCGCGCGCACGAACCGCCAGTCGACGTCCAGGCGCCACGGGTTGGCGTTGAGCTCGACGGCGACGCCGTGCTCGGCGCAGGCCTCGAGGACGGCGTCGTGATCGAGCGGGTAGCCTTCGCGACGGAGCAGCAGGCGGCCGGTGGGGTGGCCCAAGATCCGAACGTGGGGGTTCGAGACGGCCTGGACGACCCGCTCGGTCGCCTCGTCCTCCGTCATCCGAAACCCCGTGTGGACACTCGCGACCACGACCTCTAGCTGGTCGAGCACGTCGTCGGGGAAGTCCATCGAGCCGTCCGAGAGAATGTCGACCTCGGAGCCGGAGAACACGCGGAAGTCGACGCCCTCGTCGGCGTAGGCCTGGTTCAGTTGCTGGACGTCCTCGATCTGAGCGAGCACGTCCTCGATGCTGAGCCCGTTCGCGATCTTCAGGCTCCGGCTGTGGTCGCCCACGCCGTAGTAGCTCAGCCCGAGCTCCTGCGCCGCGTCGCACATCTCCCGCAGCGAGTGCGCGCCGTCCGACGCCGTCGTGTGGTTGTGGACGGTCCCCTCGAGGTCGGACGACTGGACGAGCGTCGGCAGCGTGCCGTCGGCCGCCTCTTGGAACCAGTCGTCGTCGCGGAGCGGGGCCGGGATCGGATCGAGGCTGGCGGCGCGGTAGATCTCGCCCTCGTCCCCGTGATCGGCAGGCTCGCCATAGGTGTCGACGAAGGCTTGGAGGTGCGCGTCCGGTCCCGTCTTCCGCCACCACGCCGTCCCGAACGCCGACGCCACCGTCGTCCAGACCGTGAGGGGAAGGCCGAGCGGCAGCGTCGCGGTCAGTCGGTCCTCTCCGACCTCGAGGTCGGGCATTCCATCCAGGGCCGTTGCGGCGTCGGAGGCCTCGCCTTCGAGGACGAGGTCCACGCGGTCGACCGTGTTGCACTGCCGCCGGACGGGGCCGGCTAGCTCGCAGCGAAAGCCGGCCTCACGGAGAGTGTCTCGCACCGCGAGCGCCGCAAGCGCGGCGTCCCGAAGGTGGGCCAGCCCGCGGTACGACTTCAACTCCTCGACCGAGGCCAGGATGTTCTGAACGGTCTTCGCCCCGAACCCCGGCAGCTCGGCGAGCCGGCCCGTCGCCGCCGCGCCCTCGAGGTCGTCCAGCGACGTCACGCCGGCGTCCTTCCACAGCACCCGGACCTTCTTGACGCCCAAGCCCTTGACGCGCAGGACTTCGGGGAGGCCCGGAGGCAGCGCCTGCAGGAGCGACTCCGTGACGCCCATGACGCCGGTCGCGACGAACTCCTCGATCTCCGCCACCAACCCCTTGCCGATGCCTTTCACGTCCTCGAGGCCGCCCGCCGCGAGCAGATCGAGGACCGATTCCTCCAGTCTTTCGAGCGTGCGGGCGCCGGACGAATAGGCCCGCGCGCGGTACGGGTTGCCGCCCGTCAGTTCGACGAGGTCGGCGGTGAGCTTGAGTTGCTTGGCGACGGCCTTGTTGGTCATCGGATCGAGAGAGGGGAGGAGGGTTCAGCTCTGAGGCCGGTTTGGTTCCCGACTCTCGTCCTCGAGGTCGCTTCGGGGTCGCCCTCACAGATGGTTTGGGGCTCCGTCCATATCTTGTGACGCCAGGGTGAACCGCTCCCCCGGAACGCCGTTCGGTGGCACCAACGACGCGTCGAGCCCGTTGGCTCGAACCTCCTCCCCCCGCGCTCATGCTTCGCTCTCGTTTCGCCCCCATCGTCGGCGCCGGTCTTTTGGCGGCCGGCTTGCTCGTGGGGACCCAGGTTCAAGACGCCGTCTCCGGCTCCGAGGAGGTCGAGCAGCTCCGCAAGATCGAGGAGGCCTACGAGTACGTCACGCGCGCCTACGTCGAGCAGGTCGACTCGTCGGAGCTGGCCGAGGCCGCCATCGAGGGCATGTTGGCGAGTCTGGACCCGCACTCGATCTACATCTCGTCCGACGAGATGCGGCGCGTGCGAGAGAGCTTCGAAGCGAGCTTCGACGGGATCGGCATCTTTTACGAGTTCGTCGAGGGGCGTGAGGACGTGGACACGCTCGTCGTGCTCCAGCCGATCGTCGGCGGGCCGAGTGAGGAGGTCGGCCTCGAGGCCGGCGACCGCATCATCGAGATCGACGGCGAGAACGCGATCGGCATCGATCCCGAGGACGTCCCGCTCAAGCTTAAGGGACGGCGCGGCACGACCGTCGAGGTCACCGTCGAGCGGCCCGGCTTCCGCGATCCGCTCTCGTTCTCGATCGTCCGCGACCGGATCCCGCTCAACACCGTCGCCGCGTCCTACATGGTCGACGACCAGACGGGCCTCATCAAGCTGACGCGGTTCGCGCGCACGAGTCACGAGGAGGTGACGACCGCGATCCGCGAGCTCCGAGCCCAGGGCATGGAACGTCTGATCCTCGACCTGCGACAAAACGCGGGCGGACTCTTGGACCAGGCCTACGCGATCTCGGACGAGTTCCTCGAGGCCGGCGAGATGATCGTCTACACGGAGAGCCGTCACTCCGCAAACGAGCGGCAGTACCGCGCGACGTCCGGTGGCATCTACGAGGACGATCCGGTCATCGTCCTGATCGACGAGAACTCGGCGAGTGCGTCCGAGATCGTCGCGGGCGCTCTCCAGGACCACGACCGCGGATACCTCATCGGCCGCCGTTCCTTTGGAAAGGGGCTGGTCCAGCAGCAGTTCCCCATGACCGACGGGAGCGTGCTCCAAATGACTGTCTCCCGGTACTTCACGCCGTCGGGCCGGCTGATCCAGACGCCCTACGAAGTGGGCCAGGACGACGAGGCCTACTACGAGGCCAAGCGCGACATCCGCGAGGCTGTCGAGGACCGTCTGGCACCCGACGGCGGTGCCGTCAACGCGAGCGCCTTCGGGAGCGAGGTCCCAGATTCGTTGGTCTTCCAGACCGACGGAGGACGCGTCGTGTACGGCGGCGGCGGCATCCTGCCGGACTACATCGTCCAGCCTGACTCTCTATCTCCAGCCCTTCGAACGATCATCCGCTCCGCGTCCGGCAAGCGCTTCGACGACATGTTTGCTCGGACCGAGATCGAGCGGCGGGGCACGGCGTTCCGAGAGGAGTGGGAGGGCCGCGAGCGCGAGTTCGTTCAGGACTTCCGGCTCACCGACGCAGACTTCGACCGCTTGTTGAGCTACGTCGCATCTGAAGGAACACCCGTTGTCGCCTTGAGGCCGAGCGCCGACGGCGACGAGGTCCTCGTTCGCTCCGAGGCCTTCGAGGCTCGGGCCGATATCGAAGCGAGAGTCCGAGCGTTCATAGCGCGGAGGCTGTTCGGTGCCAACGCGTGGTTCCCGGTGGTCGGGGAGATCGACCCGGCCATTCAGGAGGCCATGAGGCACTGGTCGGACGCGATCACGCTCGCGCAGGCGAGCAACTAAACACCCGCGCGTTTCCCGCTCGGCGGCCCGCTTGACCCACGCAGGAGTCGGGCGGGCCGCTTCTTTATTTCAAATGCCTTCGGCGTTTGGAGCAACCTCGAGGCATCCTGTGTGTCTGCCAAGGGTGAGAAGTGAACACTTCCTCCGCTTCCCCTTCGCCTCTCGTTGACAATTCCAGAGGCGGTAGGGATATTGACCCCGCACGTTTGGCGCGTCTTGCGCACCCCTCTAGTGCTTCCGGGGTCGGACTCGCCGCCCCATCGCCCAACCGCTTCCCCACCGAGGTACACACACCCATGACGCTCTCCGCTCTGCTGATGCAGGCCGAATTCGCCAACGACCTGGTCTTCCGCTTTAACGAGGGCGGCAGCTATATG
>NZ_JBARYR010000627.1:0-9209 GCF_049648075.1 Rubrivirga sp.
CTGCCGATCACGTGCGGCGGTGGGACCCCGAGGTCGTCGTCGCAGCCAACTGCGGCCTGGACACGGTGGCCGCCCTCGAGGGCGCGGCGCGCGTCCTCGGAGTCCCTTTTGTGAACTGGCTCCAAGACGTGATGTCCGTCGGGACGCGGTCCGTCCTCGAGAGCCGGTTCGGTCTGCCCGGCCACCTACTCGGACGCGTCTTCGAGGCTCGCGAAGGACATCTCCTCCGCCGTGCCGACGCCGTCATCGCCATCACCGACAGCTTCCGGCCGCTCCTCGACGCCTGGAACGTCGAGGCCGACCGCGTCACCGTCCTCGAAAACTGGGCGCCCCTCGCGGACCTCCCACTCCGCCCGAAGCACAACGCGTGGGCGCGGGCACACGGCCTCGAGGCCGAGACGGTCGTGCTGTATTCCGGCACGCTGGGCATGAAGCACGACCCCGCCGGGCTGGCCGCCCTCGCCGAACGCCTGGCCGACCTCGAGGGCGCACGCTTGGTGGTCGTCTCGTCTGGCGAAGGGGCCGACTGGCTGGCTCGAGAAAAGGAGTCACGCGGCCTCGAGGCTCTGACGCTACTCCCCTTCCAGCCGTTCGAGGTCTTCCCCGACGTCTTGGGGTCTGCCGACGTTCTCGTCGCCGTCCTCGAGCCCGAGGCCAGCGCCGTCTCCGTCCCTTCGAAGGTGCTCGCGTACCTGTCCGCCGGCCGGCCGGCCGTGCTCTCGGTACCCGCTGAAAACCTGGCCGCCCAGATCGTGACCCGCTCCGGTGCCGGCGTCGTCACTCCGCCCGGTGATGCCGAGGCCCTGACGCGAGCCGTCGTCGGGCTCCTCGAGGACGAGGACCGCCGCGCTGTCATGGGTCGCGCGGGACGCGCGTACGCCGAGGACACGTTCGACCTCGATGCGATCGCCGAGCGCTTCGAGGCCGTCCTCGAGGCTGCGACGCCACGCCGGACGGCCGATCGCGGCTAGCTTCCCGGCATGCGGTTCAACGGACTCTCTGCCCCTCGCCCTGGAGAACCCTCGGACGACGGGATCGACCACGCCGCCGCCCAGGCCCCTACGCCGGAAGGCCTGAGACCAGCCGATGGACCGATCAGGCGTCGGCTGTTCGAGATCGTGTTTCACGCCGAGGATCCGGTCGCCAAGGTGTTCGACTTGGCCCTGATCGTCGCGATTCTAACGAGCGTGCTGGTGGTGATGCTTGAGAGCATCGAATCGATCAGCGCAGAGTACGGGCCGCAGTTGATCGCCGCCGAGTGGGTGTTCACGGCCATCTTCACGGTCGAGTACGTCACCCGGCTCGCCGTCGTCAGGCGCCCGTTGCGGTACGCCCGCAGCTTCTACGGGCTTATCGACGTGTTCTCGATCCTACCGACGTTCCTAAGCCTGATTATCCCGGGTGCTCAGGCGCTCCTATCGGTCCGAATCCTGCGAGCGCTCCGGGTCTTCCGCGTGCTCAAGCTCGCCAACTACCTCGACGAGTCCAGCCAGCTTGGGCGGGCGCTCGTCGCGAGCCGGCGAAAAATCCTGGTGTTCATTTTCGTCGTCATGACCGTCGTGACCGTAATGGGCTCGGCGATGTACCTCATCGAGGGCGGCCAGAACGGGTTCACGTCCATTCCACAGAGCGTCTACTGGGCCGTCGTGACGCTCTCGACGGTCGGGTTCGGCGACATCTACCCCGTCACGGCGCTGGGCAAGGCCGTCGCGACGGTCATCATCCTGATGGGCTACGGCATCATCGCCGTTCCGACCGGGATCGTGACCGTCGAGCTTGCCAACGAGATCAACGCGGGGCGACGCGCCAACCGCTACGCCGAGTGCCCCGTGTGCGGCCTCGAGGAGCACGACGACGACGCCCGGTTCTGCAAGCGGTGCGGGGAGTGCCTCCTACGAGAGCCCCCCCCGTCGCTGGCAGGCCGCACCGAGGAGGTACGGGACGAGGCCCGCGCCGTGGCCGGAGCTGAGTCCGTGGTCTCTGCCAACGACTGACGCCAGTGCGGGGACGTCGCCTCCCTACATACCGCGTCGACCTTGACCGGGCTACCCACCCTCGGCCTCGAGACGGACGAGACGTCACAGTATTACTCGTACATGAACGTCACGAGGTTGGCGGCCTCGATGGGCCGGTACTCGATGGTCGTCCCGCACGCACGGAGCCGGACGTAGGCCGTCCGGTCCTCCCACCGCGACCCGAACGAAACGGGGTCGCCCTCGTCGTCGAACGCCGACAACCCATTCGGATAGGTGATCGCGCCCTGGGTCGCTCGGTCGTAGTGGAAGATTCCCAGGCGGTTCAGCGCGTCCCGTTCCGCGTCAGCCGTCCTCGAGGACGTGACGTCGTCAAGGAGCCCAAGGCACCACTCGAGGACGGCAGAGGAGTCCGTCGACGTCAGGGCCGGCTCGAGGGCGTCGACGGTGTCGGCAGCTGCAGAAGACGTTGCGGACGACGGCGTCCCGTCCTGCGTGTCCAGGCACCCGAGCACACTGAGGATGAAGAGGGAGACCATCAGGGTGGTCGACGAGCGCATAGGTCGAGGCGATGAGTGCCCGTACGACGCAGCTCCAAGACGGCATCGTGTCCACGACCTCGAAAACGGACCCCGAGTTCTATCCCGCCCTGAGGACCGATGTGCGGACCCAGTTCACCTTCGAGGACGAACCGCCCATCCGGTCCGCGATCTCCAAGCGCCATGCCCTCGTCAAGAGCGCGTAGTCGAGGTCTTCTGCCGCTCGCCCCAGGTCCGAGATCGCTTGGAAGCCGAGATCAACGGGCGAGACGAAGCGACCGGGCGCGCTCGACAGATCGAGGACGCGGGCCCGCCCCAACCCCCGTCGGTACTCACCGCAGAGCTGTCCAAGCACGCACGCCTGTCCGTCCTCGAGGGCGAGAGAGGCCGCGTCGATGCGAGCCGCCCAGCCGGGATCGCGGTCGTCGAGCAGGTCCGCGCCCCGTTGGGCGCGTCCGCGAGCGTTGTCGAGGGTGATCGCGGCGATGCGACGGGCCTGGCGTCGCTGTCGGAGGTACTGGAGCATGGTCAGGTAACAGTCTCTGAAGACAACGAGGGGTACGGAGGTTAGGGTACGAGCAGAGCCAACAGGCCCAGCGCCGTCAGTGGAGCGGCAACGGCGGCGCGGAACAGTCGTTCCTCCCCCACGCTCACCTGGCTCCATTGGCTTCGTCGCCACAAGGTGAACGCTGTAGCCGAGGCGCTCGTGACGACGAGTCCGATTCCCAAGAAGGCGACAGTGAGCATGAAGGGTTCGTCCGGTGCCGCGGCCCCGCCGACCGGCGCCTCGCTCACCGCGTCGGCAGCGACTCGGAGCCAGATCACGAGCAGGACCGGCACGACCGCTACCAGAGTCGCCCGCCACGAGGCCCGCCACGCGAGCTGGCCGATCGTCCAGCCGGAGCGCGCGAACAGCATCCTCTCGACGCCGAGGTACGTCAGCGAGACCGCCCACCCGAGCGCGTACGGAAACAGCAACTCGGTCCCGACCACGTTCGACAGCAACAGCCAAGCGACGCTGACCGCCGACACGCTGAACACGTTGAGGGCCGTGTGGGGACGCCGCTCGGGATCATGCGGCAAGCCGTCGGCTTCGCGCGCCACGGGCCAGACCCGCGCGTACAAGGCGTACACCAAAACCGGAGACAGCAGCCACGCGGTCCCTCCCAAGGCCCACGCGAGGTACCCGACCAAGGCCGCACCGAACACGCCCGCCCCACCGACCGTCGTCTCCCGCCGGAGCATGGCGGCCGCCGTCACCAGCCCGACCAAGACCAGGAAGTGGCCCGCTAGCGCAGGGGCATCGAGGGTGAGAAGCCGGACCATCACCACATACGTGCCGACAGGGACAAACAGGTGGACCAGCCCGCCCCAGGTCACGGCCTCGACGATGGTCGCGAGCACGGCCACGATCGCGGCGATCCACAGCGCCTCGGCGCGTCCGACCGGCGTGAGCACCAACAGCGGGACGTGGACGCACAAAAAGGCCACGAACGCGAAGGCGACAGACCCCTCTCGGCTCTTGGTACCCGTCGCCGTCGCGTACGGCACCAAGCCGTGGCGCTCGCCTGTCAGCGCGGCCGCGGGCTCGGCCAACCCCAGGAGCAAGAACGGGATCGCGTACAGCACCGGGGACGACGCCGTCATCACAAACAGCCCGACGACGGCGAACGGCAAGGCCATCCCACCGATCGCCCACCGCCGGTTGCCGTCTTGTCCTGGGAGGATCACGCGGGCGGCGTTCGACCAAGACACTACTGCGATGGAGATCGCAGCCACCAGCACGACCGGCCACAGGTCCTCGAACAGCCACGGCATCGCGATTGCCACGGCACACGTCGAGGCGAGCATCGCCTGACGTGCGCCGGCGGGCGTTATGCGACGGCGGACCTGGGCGCGCCGGATGCCGAACGACGCGACGGCGAGGACTCCTAGCACCGCGACGGCCGTCGCGAGCGGGTGGACGGATGAGAGGACCCCGTTACCCACTGCTGCACGCTACCAGATCGAGGTCGTCCATGCGACAAGCTACCGGTGACGACGACGAACTCTCTTTAGGGCGACCGCGTAGGGAGATTCCCCTCTCGCTCCGCCATGTCTGATCCGTTCGAGCTCACGACCGGCCCCGGTCCCCTCGTCGCCGCCGCCGTCCACGACGGGCACGCCGTCCATCCCGAAACGCTCCCCCACTTCGCCCTCGAGGACGCCGGGCGGCTCCGCGAGGAAGACCCGTTCACTGGCGAGTTGACGGACGTTGCAGAGACGCGGATCGTCGGGAAGCGGTCGCGCTTCGAGGTCGACCTGAACCGACCTCGAGGGCGCGCAGTCTACCGGACGCCCGACGACGCGTGGGGGCTGACGGTCTGGAAGGACGGGCTCCCTGGCAACGTGGAGGAGCGGTCGCTCGCCACCTACGACGCGTTCTACGACGCCGTCGAGAAGCTGCTCTCGCTCAAGATCCAGGAGCACGGCTCGGTCGTCGTGTTCGACCTGCACAGCTACAACCACAAGCGAGACGGACCGGACGGACCCATCGCCGACCCCGAGGAGAACCCGGAGGTCAACATCGGGACGGGGACGCTGGACCGCGACACGTGGGGCGGCCTGGTCGACCGGTTCATGGCCGACCTCGAGGCCGGCGCCGTCGAGGCCGGACGGACGGGCCTCGATGTGCGCGAGAACGTCAAGTTCCAGGGCGGCAACTTCTCCCAGTGGATCCACCACACGTTCGGCAGCGCCGCGTGCGTGATCGCGGTCGAGTTCAAAAAGACGTTCATGGACGAGTGGTCCGGCGAGCCCGACCGCGCCCACCTCGACCAGCTCCACCGCGCGCTCGCGTCGACGGTCCCCGGCGTCCTCGAGGAGCGCGTGGCGGCCACGTCGTGACCACGGCCGAAATCAGCAGCCGGATCCGGTCCGCCCTCGAGGCCGGCGAGCCCGTCCGGCTCGACCTCGAGAGCCGCCAGGCCGGCGTAGCCAATGGACGCGTGTTCATCGACCACGCCGTTCCAGTGTTGGCGGTGCACCGAGGGCTGTGTCGCGAGAGCCGCCAGGCCGGCGCAGCCAACGGATCGGCCGCGGAGGCGGCGTGCGAGCAGGCGCACCACCTGGTCACAACGCAACCGGCGTACGTCTGGACCTCGACCACAGACCAAGACGCGGCGAGCGAGCTGGTCGAGACGGTCGCCCGTGAGCTTCGGCGCGCGGCCGGCGCGCTCCTCGTGGCCGAGGTCTGGACGCCGCTCGACGACAGCGGGGCGAGCGACGTCGACCCGTTCGGCCGGGCGCCTCGGTTCACCATCTACACTAGGGAGCCCCTGCGGACCGGCGCCCTCGACGAGTTGTGCGACGGCCTGTCCGGCATCGAGATCGCGGGCCAGGGCGCCGACGTGGACCACGTCGAGACGACCTCGATCGCGCCTCCAGGTTTGCTTCCCCTCGAGGTCGACGCGACCGTCGTCGGGCTGGCGGTCGACGCCGTGTTCGTCAACGCCCGCGACGACGAGTTCTACCCGCGCGTCTTGGACACGCTCCGCACCGCGATCGCGGCACCTCTCGCGCACACCGCCGCCCTCGAGGCCGACCAGCCCGTGGCGTCGCTCGGGCGCACCGTCCTCGAGGACACCGCCGACGTCGTGGACCAAGGCTTGGCCGAGGTGGCGAGCTCGTTCGGCTTCTTGCTCCAGGTCACACCGATCAACGCGACCGAGGCCTGGGACGAGTTCAATGCGGCCGGCTGCGACTGCGAGCCCGAGTTTTTGTACCGTCCCATCGCGTTCGACCCGGACGCCGCGCGCCGGACGCTGTTCGCGCTCCCCCTCGAGGACGTCGAGGACCCGACGGTCCACGGCCTGTTGCGCGAGTGCCGGGACGAGATCGAGGCGCACATCCGCATGGTGCTCGACATCGAGACGCCGCAGTTTTTGCCCACCAGCCTGCGCGTCTACGGCGCTCCCGACCCGGAGCTGGTCGCGCTTGCCCACGACATCGTCGCCGTCCTCGATGAGCGGCCCCGGTCGAAGCGCGGGAAAGAGAAAGTCGGGGCGACGGCGTTTGCGGCCGCCGCCCGAGCCCAGCTCGAGGCGTATCGAACCAAGTCCGAGCACGTGCCCGTCGAGGTCGAGATCCGGGACGACATGCCGGGGAGCCTGATGGTGTCGCGCGGCAAGCTCTTGGTCGGCGCGAAGATGAGCCTGAGCGCGAACCGCGTCGAGGCCTTGCTGGCCCACGAGGTCGGGACGCACGTCTTGACCTACGCGAACGGGTGCGCCCAGCCGCTCCGGCAGCTCCGGCTCGGGATGGCGGGCTACCAAGACTTGCAGGAGGGGATCGCGGTGCTGAGCGAGTGGCTCGTCGGCGGGTTGACGGCGGGCCGCTTCCGCACCCTGGCCGCCCGAGTCGTCGGCGCCGACGCGCTCGCCAACGGAGCCGACTTTCTCGAGCTCTACCGCGTGATCCGTGAGACCGGTCTGTCCGAGCGGTCTTCGTTCAAGGTCGCGCTCCGACTCCGCCGCGGCGGCGGCCTGACCAAGGACATGGTCTACCTCCGCGGCCTGCGCGACCTGCTGGGCTATCTCGAGGACGGCGGCGACTTCTGGCCTCTGTTCGTCGGCAAGATCGCGCTGCGCCACGTGCCGGCTATCGACGACTTGCACGCCCGCGGCGTCCTCGAGGACGCCCCGCTCCGCCCCCTCCTCGCCGACGACCCGGCCGCGCTCACGCGTCTGGACCGGGCTCGCGCCGGCCTCTCTGTCTTGGATCTCCTGTCTGACTAACGGCCTCGTCCTCGAGGCCGGCTTCCCCATCTTCCATGCGCATCGCGTTCCTCATCAACTCCTTCGAGACCGAGCGGGCCGGGTACACCACCACCCGCCTCGCGCTCTCGGCTCACCAAGCCGGCCACGACGTCCTGTACCTCTCCGTCGAGGACTTCGTCTGCGACCCCGACGAGACGATGCGCGTCCGTGTCCGCCGGCCGGGCGGGACGTACAAGACGATCAAGACGTTCATGGCGGGCGTCGTCGAGGACGGCGTCGAAGAGCGGATCGCGGCCCAAGAGATCGACGTCTTGCTCCTGCGCAATGACCCGGCGGACGACGCCGGCGACCGACCGTGGGCGCAGTCTGCGGGCATCGTGTTCGGCCAGATGCTGGCGCGGCGCGGCGTGATCGTCCTCAACGACCCGGAGGGCCTGGCCAAGGCCGTCAACAAGGTCTACTTCCAGCGCTTTCCGTCCGACGTCCGCCCGAAGACGCTGGTCACCCGTCACGAGGACGACGTCCGACGGTTTATCGACGACCACGGCGGCGACGCGATCATCAAGCCGTTCCAAGGATCGGGCGGCGACGGCGTGTTCGTGGTCCGAGGCGACGACACGGCCAACCTCAACCAGATCATCGACGCGGTGTCGGTGAACGGCTACATGGTGGTCCAGGAGTTCCTCGAGGACGCGGCCGGCGCCGACACGCGCATGTACCTCGTCAACGGCGAGCCGCTCGTCGTCGACGGCACCTACGCCGCGTTCCGGCGCGAGGGCTCCGGCGACGACGTCCGGAGCAACATCAGCGCGGGCGGAAAGATCGCCAAGGCCGAGATCGGAGACCGCGAGCTCGAGATCGCCGAGAAGGTCCGCCCCCAGCTGATCCAGGACGGCATGTTCATGGTCGGGATCGACATCGCGGGCGGCATCCTGCTCGAGGTCAACGTGTTCAGTCCCGGCGGCATCGGCAGCATCCAGAAGACGACCGGCGTCGACTTCGCCCCGGCCATCATCGACGCGATGCACCGCAAGGTCGAGGCCAAGACGAACTACAGCCAGCACTTCGACAACGTGACCCTGGCGACCCTGTGATCCGAGCGGCCCTCCTCACCTTGGTGATGCTTGCGGGGTGCGCTAGCGCGCCCCCCCGATCCGTCGAGACCGACCGTTCGCTGCCTCCTCACCCTCTGACGATGGGGGACGACGGTAAGTATCGCGTCGACCTCGATGGCTTCGCTGTGGGGCCGGGCGATACGGTGTCGGTCTCGTCTGTTCGGGCTCCCCTCGAGATCGTCCTCGAGGCCGTCGGGGCGCCGGCTGACGCGTTGATTATCGACACCGTTCTTTCGGAGACGTCCGCCCCACCGCCTGAGGTCGTGGGATTTCGGACCGCTTGGGCTCAGATCGAGCCTCTTCGCAACGGAGAGACTGCTACCTACCTCGAGGACGAGGCGACCTGTCACGTGTGGCTCGTCGTGGGCGTCGTCGAGGACGGCACGATTGCGTGGCCCCCGAAATTCACCGGGACGCAGTGCCGGTCCTCGGGGTCAAGCAGGTAGAGATAGGCCGACCTCGAGGACGCTACCCGCAGTCGACGCCGTCGTCCTCGCACGGGTCGTGGCCCCAGTTCTTGAGCGAGTACCGCCAGTCCATTTCGGAGACGTCGCCGTCCGGCATCTGTGCCTTGTGGCGCTTGATGTAACCGACCACCTTCGACATGTGGTCGAGGTCGGACTCGGTCAGGTCGTCCTTGTTGGTCCGCTTGATCTCGACGATCCGCCGGCCGGACTTGTGGCCCGTCGACTCACCGCCGTCCTCTTTCGCCCCGACCCGCTTCGAGTCGTCGGTCTCGAGCCAGTCCTCGAGGTCGTGCGGCTGCATATTGACTAGGTCGCGGAACTCGTTGTAAGTCTCCTGTCGGTCGTCGGTCCAGTCCAT
>NZ_JBARYR010000628.1:0-1983 GCF_049648075.1 Rubrivirga sp.
GCGGGCCGACACCCTCTTGCAACTCGCGCTCCTTCTGGACCCGACGGAACACGCCCGCCGGAACCAAGAGATCGCGCGCCGCTCCCTCGACCAGCCGCCTCCGGAGCCGACCGGCTCGGCCCAGCAGATCAAGGCCCGCGCCGACTCGCTCGTCGCCGAGCGGCAATACCGGGAGGCCCTGGACGTCATGGAGGACGGGTTGTCGCGAGATTCCAGCGTCGCCGCCTTCTCCGACTTTATCGATCGCTTGGGCGGCGTCGTCCAGATCGAGGAATCGGTCCCTTAGCCATGCCACGTCTCTTTTTGCTCGTCGCCTCGGTCGGCCTGCTCGCCCAGGCCCCGCCGCCGTCCGCCGACGGCCGCTACCACCAAGGCGCCCAGGCCTACGTCAACGGCGACAACGCGAGCGCCCTCGAGGCCGTCGACGCCGGGCTTGCCTTCGAGCCGGACAACGAGAGGTTGCAGGCGTTGCGCGATCTGATCCAGCAGGACCAGCAGGAGCAAGACCAGCAAGACGGCGGACAGCAGGACGAGGCCCAGAACAGCGACCCCGGCGACGAGGGAGAAGAGGGGGACGAAGGAGAGTCCGGCGAGAACCCGCCCGACGAAGGCTCCGAGCCTCCGCCCGGCGACGGTGGCGAGGCCGACGCGGACCAGACCAACACCGAGCCACAAGACCCGGCGTCGGGCCAGGAAGGTCAGTCGGCGCCGACCGAGGCGGGGGAGATGACCGAGGCCCAGGCCCAGCGCCTGCTCGACGCCGTGGGTGGGGAGGAGCAGCTGCTCCTCCGGGAGCTCCGCCGCGCGCCGACCCGCCAGCGCCAGAGCGACAAGGACTGGTAGCCGTGCGTCCGCCCTCGATGTCTGCCCTCCTCCCGCTGCCCTCGAGGTCTACTCCGAGGTTGCGCGGTATCCGTCGCGTCCTCGAGGTCGGCGCAGGGCTCGCGATCCTCCTGTGCAGCGTCCCCACGCTCGCTGCCCAGTCCGCCTCGAGCGACGTGTCCTCGAGGTCGCTCGTCGTCGGCGAGACCGTGACGTTTACGGTCACGCTGCGCGGTGGGCGTGGGGACCGGGTCAGCGCGCCGCTCGCGTCCGGCGCCTTGGAGTTGGTGTCGCGGTCGCCCATCTTGGACGCGACGACGATCATCAACGGTGACACCGAGCGACAGCTCGCGTGGGCGTACCGCGCTCGGAGGCCGGGGACGGGGCAGATCCGGCCGTTCCGAGCCCGTGTCAACGGGACGCCGATCACGGCACCGGGGGCGACGGTAGCGGTCTCGAACGTGTCCGGCGTGCCGCCCTCGAGGCCGCAGGCGCCGTCCGGGGTGGGGCGCAACGCCTTGTTTGTCCGGGCCGAGCCCAGCCGCCGGACCGCGTACGTCGGTCAGCAGGTCGTGGTCGACTACGTGCTCTACTTCGAGCCCGAGATCCAGCCCCGACAGACGGCGCCCGTCGGGACGTGGGACGCGGCCGGCGCGTGGCGCGAGGAGATGGACGTCCCGACCGCGTACCCACGGCCTGCGACCATCAACGGCCGACCCTACGAGGCCGTCACGATCCGCCGCGTCGCCCTTTTCCCGACCCGTGACGGGACGCTCGAACTGGCCCCGATGCGGTTCACCATCGACCTGGTGCGCATCACGGGCGGGGGCCGATCCTCAGACCCGTTCGCCCCGTTTTTTACGCCGTTCAGCCAACGGTTCGAGGACCGCGAGGTGACCGCGCCCGCCGCGACCGTCGACGTCCGACCGCTGCCCGACGGCGCGCCCGACGCCTTCGCCGGCGCCGTCGGCGACTTCTCCATGACGACGACCGTCGACGACCGCCGCGTCCAGGCCGGCGATCCCGTCCGCGTCCAGGTCACCGTCCGAGGCACCGGCAATACGGCGCTCCTGGAGCCACCCGCCCTCGAGGTGCCGGCTGGCGTCGACGCGTACGATCCGAGCCAGGACCGAGAAGCGTTCCGGTCGTCGGAGCCGCTGC
>NZ_JBARYR010000629.1:0-8460 GCF_049648075.1 Rubrivirga sp.
GGTCGACGTCCTCGACCACGAAGCCTGGCCAGTCGCCGAAGGCTTGGAGGTCGAGCGTAGCGTCCGTGTCGGCCTCGAGGCCGAGTGTCCAGACGCCGTCTTGGAAGCGGCCGATCCAGTCCTGGCCGTCGGAGACGACGCTCAGGCGGAACGAGCGGCCGAGCGCGGCCGGCTTGCGCAGGTCGATGGGCGCGTCCGTCACGACGCCGTCGCGGCCGAGATAAACGGCGTCCTCGAGGTCGCCGGACCGGGCCGTGATGCCCAAGACGGAGGCGTCGCGGCCGGCGCGCTCTCGAATCCGCTCGGCGATCGGGCGGTCACCTGTCCGGGCCTGAGAGCCGCCGGGGCGGACTCGAAACTGGATGTCGGTCGGCGGACCGGTGTTGAACACGAAGTAGCCCTCCCACGTGCGGAGCGTGCTCTGACCACCGACGTACCGGCCGTTGTCGGGGCCTGGCTCGTGTGCGACGGGGTCCTCCACACCCGCCGGGCGCTCCACGTCGGACCATTGAATCGGGAACAGGTACGGGTTGCCGATCTGATTCCAGCCAGACTGGAGCCGTACCACGACTGGCACCGCCTGTGGGTCGCCGTCCTCGAATGCGACGCCGGCGGAGAGCCCCTCGGTCACCTTGAACGTTCCGCCCTGCGCCGTGACGAGCCAGAAGCCGCGACCTGGCCGGATCCGAACCGATCCGGGGTCGGTGACAGCATCTCGGTAGCGCTGCTCCGGAGCGTTCCAGCGAAACGCTCGCCACAACGAGGGGTCGCCGCTGCTCCCGAACGTTTGGCCCAGTACGTCGATGGGGTTATCGCTTCCTAATTCCTGGGGTGAGTTGGCAAGCTCACCAAGAACGACCGGGATCGTCACCATCCGATTGAGCCGGGACGGCAGCGATATGTCTGACGTGATGGCTGCTATGAATGCGGGTACGCGCACAGGCGCCGTCTCCGGGTTGTCGACGGGTTCTGTAAAGGTCTGCCCATCGAGGACGTACTGAGCGTACCCCTCGACACCTTGAGCTGGGTACACGAATGGGAGATCAACGAGCCAGATCCCTCCACCTTGATCGACGCCCTCTACCCGCTGGTACGTCGCATCGCCTAGAGGTCTGACGAAGAGGGCCGCTGACTGGGGTCGAGTGTCGAGGAACGCGATCGTCGCCTGGACCCTGAGCCCGGCCGCCGGGTCTGTGACGTTGATTTCGACCCGGCCCCCTTGCGCGAGCGCTGGTGACACCGCGCTCGAGAGGAGGGCGAGAATGAAGAGAACTCGCATCATCATGGCTGGTTACCCTGGCGTGGTGGGACAGGAGGTGGACCGGGCAGCGGCCCTAGGACGCCAGCGCGGTTGCCCTCGACGCCGGGCTCTCTGGTCTCGGGGCCCGGCGTTATGTGCCCCCCAAGCGTGCCCCTGAGGGCATCTGCACGCAGGCGGACGACGTCGACATTCGGAAGCCCTACGGGATCGATGGTGCCGTTGACGGCGACGTTGAGCGTCGGGCCGGGTGGCTGCGATCCCGCGGACGAGACGTCTGCCTCCGCTTGGGCTTCAGCCGCCAGCGCGAACGACGGGTCCCGCGCGAGCGCCTGGCCGTAGAGCTCGGCCGCGCCTTGGAAATCGCCGTCGTCCTCGAGGAGGAGCGCGCGGCTGTAGAGCAGGAAGGCGAGCAAGTCCGTCGTGGGCGCTTCCAAGATGCGAGCCTGCTCGGACTCCGATAGCGTCACACCCAGCCGTTGCAAGACGGCGACGGTGATCGTCTTCTGGACCTCGAACAGGTCCTCGACCGTCCCCTCGGTCGTCTCGAACTCGCGCAGACCGTCCAGCCACACCGCAGACTCGATGCGCAAGGCCTCGCCCTGCACGTCGACCTCACCGCCGACCAGCTTGTCGGCGCGCAGCAAGCGGCCTACGCGCGGGACCGTCGACGCATCGAGGACGCCCTGCTCGGCCAGCTCGTACTCGGCCAGCAGTGCCTGCAAGCGGGCGCGCTCCACGACCTCGAGGTCGACGGACGCCAGGTCGATCGACAGCACCTCGGCCAGTCCACGTCCGAGCGCGGAGTACTCTTCGTTGTCGCCTCGGTACGCGAACGGCAGTACGCCGATAACGCCCGTTCCGGCCACGTCGGCGACATCGTCCTCGACCAGGAGCGCCGCCGCGAACTCGGACTGCAAGCGGGCGCGAACCAACCCGTTGAGCCGTCCCCGAAGCGAGTCTCGATAGACGTCGCCGGCTTGGACGTTCAGGTAGCGCGCGTACGCGTTCTCGGCTTCGTCGGTCTGACCGAGCGCTTCGTTCGCCAGGCCGACGAAGTACAGCGTCTGCCCGTCGTTCGGGTCGATCTCGAGCGCCTGAGAGAAGGCGCCGAGCGCGGGGCCGTACTGCTCCTCGAGGGTGAGCAAGGCGCCCAGGTCCCGGAGCGCCTCGACGTCGCTGGGGTTCTCAGCGACGCGGGCCTCGAGGTCGGCTCGGGTGGGGATAACCGCCGGTCCCGCGCACGCCCCCAGGGCGACGACGAGAGCGAGCAGCGAGAGGCGGGTCATAGGGGTGGTGGGCGTGCGACGGGGTCGCGTTGGCTTCGCCGGCCTTACGGTTCTCGAGGGCGAAGCGTCGGCTAGTTGTTGGCGGCCATCATCGGGACGACGCCCTCGTCCATGCGGAGCTGCGCGGGCTCGTAGCTCGGATCGAGGCTGAGAGCGAGCTGGTACTGCTCGGCGGCGGCGGCGAAGTCCTCGGTCTCCTCGAGGGCGAGGCCGCGGGCGTAGGCGATCACGGCGTCGAGCGACTCCGGCGCGGTCTGGGCCGTCGGAGCGGCGGGCAAGCGGGCGTCCACGGACTCGGCGACCAATTCGCTGAGGCACGACACCAGGGCGTCGAACTGCGAGGCTCGGCCTTCGACGCGCTCACCCATCAGAATGCGGCCGGTCTCGACGTCGACGACGCGGGCGGTCAGCAACATGTCGTCGCCGTTCTTGATGTACGTGCCGAAGACGACCTGGTCGGCGCCGAGCAGTCGGCCGGCCTGGCGTCCGCCTTCCTGCGTCGCGGCCAGGTTTTGCTCGTCCAAGAGCCACTGCAAACGGACGCGCTCGACCAACTCGAGCTCCGTCGAGCCGCGCATCCGGTCGATCATCAAGGACGCGAACCCAAGCCGGAGCGGGTCGACGGCGTCGAAGTCGGTGATGGAGCCGTTGGTGAAGTCGGCGATGGCCAGGGTCCGGTCGCGGTCGGTGCGGACGGCGTAGTCGCCGTCGACGTCGCGGCGCACTTGGTAGAAGGCCTCCAAGAGCGCGAGCGGCTCGACGTCGGGGTCGAGGCGGACCATCGGTGGCTCGTTCTCGACCAGCCGGCGCAAGGCGTCGGCGGCACCGTCGCGGTCCCCGAGAGCGAGGCGCGTCCGGCCGAGCATCCGGAGCGCGACGCGCTTGACTTGGGCGTTGGAGCCCGGCGCGTCTGCGACGGCGTCGAACTGAGTCGCGGCGTCCTCGAAGCGGGCCTCGTTGTAGGCCCCGGCCGCCGCATCGAGGGCGGCGTTCTGTCCTCGGACGGACGAGTAGCTGGGCTCGGTCTGAGGGGGAGCGGGTGGCGGCGGGGGCGGCAGGTCTGCGACCGCGACCGTCGTCCTCGAGGACGAGCCTTGGCAGGCAGCGATCGAGGACGCGTCGGAGGTCGAGGCGCCGGGGCCGCTACACGCGCTCAGCGTGAGGGCCGCGGCCAGGGCCGCAGCGGGGATGAAACGGGGCATATCGGGAGAGGTCGTTTTTAGTAGGAGGCCGCGGCGGCGCGGACTTGAAAAGCCACCGGCACCGCTGGGAGCGGGTCCGGCGAGAAGCGCGGCGGTACGTCGACCGTCACGATCTGATCGTTGATGACCTCGAAGCCGCGCCGCCGCACGAACACCGTGTGGCGTCCGACCGGGAGCGAGATCTGGGTTGGGGTCTGGCCCTGGGCGTTCCCGTTCACGACGACGCTCATCCAGGCGCCCTCCGCCCCGCTGGTCGTGACGCGGACGGCACGGGCCGGCGCGTAGCACTGGACCGGGGTCCGCTGGCCGGGGGAGACCGTGACGCGAGTGGTTTCAGAGAGCGGTCCGGCCGCACAGCGAGCCGTGTACGTGCCGGGAGCGAGCTGCCGGCTCGTGTTTGAAATACTGGAACCGTCGACGGTGAGCGTCACACCGGCCGCGGCGATGCCGTCGACGGCGCCCATCGCGGGCGCGGACTGGACCGGCGGTGGAGCGGTGGATTGCTGCTGTTGGGCCGGCGGTGGGAGCTGCTGTTGCTGGACCTGGACTTGTTGCGGTGGAGGCGCGGTCTGGACCTGGGCCTGTTGCGGCGGCGGGTCCACGACCGCGACGTCGCCCGTCGCGGGTACATCCGTTCCGGCTTCGAGGCCGGCGGGACCACCCTCTTCTCCCGTCGAGGGTGCTGCGCTGCTGTCGACGGCCTCGGTTCCGCCCTCGAGGTCGGCCTCGTCGTCTTGGGTCGCCATCCAGAAGCCTCCGGCGGCGAGCGCAGCGACGGCAATCAAGCCGATGCCCAGGATCAGCGGCGACGGCTTCTTCGACCTCGAGGGCGTGGCGTCGGTGCCACTCGAGGTCGGAGGAGGTGTGGCGGGGCGGTCGTCGGCCTTCTTCTTGGCGACCGGCGTCGGGATGCGCGTCCGGGTCGGCGTCTGTTCGTCGCCGGCTTGGGCGAGCGCGTCGCGCATCTCCGCCGCCGACTGGTAGCGCTGGTCGGGGTCGCGCTCCAAGACACGCATCAACGCGTGGGCGACGGGCGCAGGGACCTCGGGGCGGAAGTGCGTCGGGGGCGGAAATTCCTCCTCGACGATGGCGCGCATCGTGGTGAAGTCGCCGCCGTCACGGTCGAACGGCAAGCGTCCGGCGAGGGCTTCATACGCCGTCAGGCCGAGCGAGAAGAGGTCGCTGCGATGGTCGAGCGTCGGCAGGGACCGGACCTGCTCGGGCGACATGTAGGCCAGCGTGCCGGCCACGGCCTGGGTCCGCGTCACGTCGCCGTCGGCCTGGAGCCGGGCCAGGCCGAAGTCGGTGAGCTTGACCGTGTCGTCGGTCGTGAGCAGGACGTTGCGCGGCTTGATGTCGCGGTGGATCACGCCGACGTTGTGCGCGGCCTCCAAGCCGAGCAGCATCTGACGGAGGAGCGGCCACAGCGTCTTCCACGGCATCGGCGCGCCCAAGCGAGCATGGAGGTCGCCGCCGTCGACGTACTCCATCACGATGAACAGCCCGTGCTCGGTCTCGCGCAGCGCCATCACGCGCACGATGTGGGGGCTGGCGACGCGGGCCATCGCGCGGGCCTCCGTCCGGAAGCGGCGCACGAACGTGGCGTCGCTCGCCATCTCGGCCGAGATCGACTTGAGCGCGACCGGGATCCCGAGCGCGGTGTCCTCGGCCTTGTAGACGACGCCCATGCCGCCCCGGCCCAGGACGCTCTCGATGTGGTACTCCCCGACGCGGACCCCGATGAGGGGGTCGGCGGGCGGCCCGGTGTAGACGGTCTCGTCACTCATGGATCAGGGGGCGACGTGGACGACGACGGCCGTCGCGTTGTCGCGGCTTCCGAGCTTGCTGGCGAGCGCCACCAACCAGTCGGCGGCTTCTTGGGGCGCGTAGGTCTGGACGACCCGGGCTACCTCATCGAGGTCGACAGGGGCCAAGCCGTCGGAACACAGTACGAAACGATCGCCCGCCACGAGCGGGCCGGCCTCGAGGGCGTCCACTTCGACGGCGGCCTTGATCCCGACGGCGCGTGTCAGGTGATGGGCGCGCGTCTTGGCGATCTCGGCGAGCGACGGGTCGTGCTTGGCGGCCTCGCCCATCGTGTGGTCCGTCGAGAGCTGCTCGACCTTCCCGTCGCGGACGCGGTAGGCGCGGCTGTCTCCAACGTGGCCGAGGTAGGCATGACCGTCGGCGACTAGGAGGAGCGAGCACGTCGTGCCCATGCGGCGGTGGTACGGTCCGCCGGTCGCTCTCGCCCACACGGCGTCGTTTGCAGCGATCACGGCCTGCTTGAGTAGCGCGAGCCGGTCCGTCTGGGTGCGGAAGCCTGGTCCGAACGACGCCAAGACGGCCTCGACGGCGACGGTGCTCGCCTCGGCGCCGGCCTCGTGGCCGCCCATCCCGTCGCACACGACGAACACCGCCGGCTGGGGCATCGCCCGTCCGGACGTGGGACCGGACGCGACGAGGGTGGCGGGAAGGACGCCCATCGCGTCCTGGTTCTCGCTTCGGACCAAGCCGACGTCGGTGCGCGCGCCGGCGGCGACGCGGAGGGTTTGGGATCCGGCGAGAGAGGCCTGGGACGGATGCACGGGCGTGAGGGGCTACGGTCCGGCGGAGCGCTGGGCATCGACGGCGTCGGTGCCGAGCCGTGTGGTTCGGCCGGATGCGGGACCCTCGGTTCGAATGCCGCCCGTCCCTCCCGCGAGCGCTCGTTGGACAGGCGGGTCCATGTCGATCCCAAACAAACGTGGGTTCTGGCCGACGACCGCCGCCGCGAAGATCTTCATGACGTAGTCCTTGGTCTCGTTCGGCATCCGGTTCCGGTACTCGGTCAAAAACCGCCAGTAGGTGCGGCTGGCCGGGTCGTTGGCGATGCCGCGCATGTTGCGCTGGATTCGTCCCTCGCCCCAGTTGTACGACGCGCACACCAAGAGCCCGCTGGCCTGGGAGATGCGGGTGTAGATGTCGTGCAAGTAACGCGCGGCGGCGTCGGCGGCCAGGTTGAAGTCGTGGCGCTCGTCCATCGGGTCGTACTGGTTCGTCGATACCAGCGGTCCGGGCTCGAGGCCGTAGCGCTCGCCGGTCTGGGGGATGAACTGCCATGCGCCTTTGGCGTGCCCCCAACGCGTGGGGGGGCCGACGGCGCGCGTGTTGAAGTCGCTCTCTTGCAAGGCGAGGTAGAAGAACTCCGTCGGCATGCCATGGCGGCGCAGGGCGTTGACGGCGTCGACGTCGAACCCGTTGGCCTGGGCGTGGCGGATGCCGCGTACGAAGCGGCCACCGTTCGCCCAGTAGTTGATCTGGACCGAGACCTCGTCCACGAACGCGGGCGGGATCGCGAGCTCACTCTCGCCGAACGCCCGCGCAGTCTTGTAGATCAGTTCCTCCTTGGACGAGAGCCCGTCGTAGACGCCCAGGTCGCGGACGAACCGGTCGTAGCGAGCGGCCGTCTGGCGCCGGGCCTCGAGGGCGCGCTCCAAGTCGACGTTCAGGCTGTCGGCGCGCTCGGGGTTGGACTCGATCTCGTCCTGGATGTCCTGGACCTGCTCGGCGATGCTGATCTCGAACGTCTTGAGTTGGTAGAACAGCTCCTCTGCCTGGGCCCGGTATTGGATGGCGCGGTACTGCAAGAACCCGGCGTACCCGGCCGCGCCGAGAGCGACCACGGCGACGGCCGCGATCCAGCCGCGGTACTTCGACCGCTCTTTCTTCTGGGCGACCTCCTGGGTCTTCTTGATCTCGTCGTACGCCTGGCGGATAAACTGCGTCCGCTCACCGACCGGCCCGTCGCTTGGTCCTTCGCCGAAGTATCGGTCCCGCAGCTCCTGCTCCGTGAGGTCCTCGGCCAGTGTGCTGACGACGGGCTCGGGCGCGGGACCCGGCGTCGGCCCACCCACGAGGGTGAGGTGGGGGGCTGCGGGTGGCTCGCTCGGCCTCGAGGGCGTGTCGTCACGCCCATGGAGGCCGCCACTCTGGATCCCCGCTTCCGTAGGGGGGACGGGTTGGGGAGTGGACGCCGGCCCGGAGGCGTGGGCGTCTTCCCGCGTCCTCGAGGACGGCTCGCCCACGAATGTGGCGGGCTCTGTCGGCGGGTGTGGGCGGAAGGGGTCGGCCTCGAGGGCGGGTGCCGTGACGGCTCCCGCGTCGCGCGGCTGAGAGGCCGGATCGGGCGGCGCGTTCGTCGTCCTCGAGGCCGAGGCGTCTCCCAGGGACAGTTTGAGGAACGGCCCGCCATTCCCGACTTGCACCTCGACCGCGTTGGCTCCGCCGGCCTCACGGCTCTCGAGGTCGAGGCTGGTGATCTGGGCGCCGTCTGCAAACGTCCCGTTGGCGCTGCCGACGTCCGCGATGCGCCAACCGCCCTCGACGGGTGCGACCTCGAGGTGGCGCCGGCTGACGCGCGCGTTGTCGAGGACGACGTCAGCGGGAGCGACGCGGCCGACGGTGAACGGCCGGTCGAACGTCCACGACTCTCCCCCCGACTCGGCGACGAGCGGCACGACGGTGACGCCGGTGGCCTCAGGCGGCATCCGCAATGGGCTCGGTGGGGACCTCGACGCCAAACACGATCCCGACTGGGTGAGGGAGGATCTCGCGCGGCGGACGGAGCCGAACGCCATACGTCTTGGAGGTCTCTGCGTCGTGCTCCTCCAGGTGCTGAACCGTGACCGCGTCCTCCTCCGTCGTGCCTCCAAGGAAGGCCCGGAAGCGC
>NZ_JBARYR010000630.1:0-2076 GCF_049648075.1 Rubrivirga sp.
GACATCGAGCACGTCTGGCGTCGATACCGACGACGACTCGGACGAGGAGTCGCGCCCGCGCCGCCGCCGCCGTCGAGGGCGGGGCCGCCGCCGCAAGAGCTCGGGCGACGCCGACGCGAGCTCGGACGACGACTCGTCCCCAGAGGAGCCGTCCTCGAGGGCGGACGACAACGACTCGGAGCCCGTCGAGGACGAGAAGCCCAAGAGCCGCCGCCGGACCAAGAAGAAGGACGAGGCGCCCGAGTCGGAGGCCTCGGCCGACGAGGACGAGAAGGGCGGCCGCCGTCGCGCGCTGCCGTCCACGCTCGACCTGACCTCGAGCGCACAGCGCCCCAAGCGGTCCCGCTCCAGCGACGACGACTCCGACGGGGACGACTCTCGCCGTCGCTCGCGTCGAGGACGGAAGACGTCGGAGCCGACCGACACCGACGCGTCCAGCGACGATTCGTCCGCCGACGACGCGTCCGACGACAAGGACTCCGGCCGCGGCCGGTCCCGCCGAGGGCGAGGACGTGGGGAGTCGGCCTCGAGGTCGGACGACGCGCAGGAGTCGGGCGTCGACGAGAGCTCGCCGCGAGGAAACCGGTCGCCGCGCAACTCGGGCCGCTCCAACGATTCCGACGACTCGTCCTCGAGGGACGACGATGACAAGGAGACGCGGTCCCGTCGAGGACGGGGCGGTCGCGACCGCTCGGAGGACCGTGGCGGACGTGGCCGGAGCTCGTCGCGCGACGACTCGGACAGCAAGAAGGAGAGCGGCCGCGGGCGTGGCCGTGACAGCGGCCGTGGGGGCCGCGGTCGGGACGGTGGCCGGGGCCGAGGCTCGTCCTCGAACTCGGGCAAGATCCCGCCGGCGGACCAGCTCCTGAAGCGAGACACCAAGGTGATCGTCAAGATCACCAAAGAGGCCATCTCCACGAAGGGGCCGCGCGTCTCGACCGACCTGTCGCTCGCCGGCCGGTTCCTGGTCTTGGTGCCCGCGGCGGACTACGTGGCCGTCTCCAAGAAGATCGAGAGCGCCAAGGAGCGCAAGCGCCTGCGGACCTTAGCGACGAGCCTCAAGCCCGACAACTTCGGCGTCATCGTGCGGACCGTCGCCGACGGCCGCGACGCCAAGAGCTTGGACACCGACCTGCGCCTGCTCGTCGACCGGTGGCGCAAGATCCAGACCAAGCTCGACCAGAACCCCGAGCCGCCCGTCCTCCTGTACGAGGACGTCAACATGGTGAGCTCGATCATTCGCGACCTGTTCTCGGAGGACTTCGACCGCATCCTGGTCGACGACGAGAAGGTGTTTCGCCAGCTCAAGGCCTACATCAAGGCCGTCGCGCCGGGCATGGTCGACAAGGTCGAGATGCACAAGGGGCGCCAGTCGGCGTTCCGGTCGGTCGGCATCGAGAAGCAGGTCGAAGAGGCCTTCTCGAAGCGCGTCAACATGAAGGGCGGCGGCTACCTCTACATCGAGACGACCGAGGCGATGCACGTCGTCGACGTGAACTCGGGCCGCGCCGGTCGGGGCAAGAGCCAGAAGCAGAACCTGATCGACGTCAACGTGGCAGCTGCCAAGGAGATCGCGAAGCAGCTCCGCTTGCGGGACCTGGGCGGAATCATCGTGGTCGACTTTATCGACCTCCGCTACGACCGCGACCGCCGCAAGGTGACCGACGCGCTCAAGGAGGTCTTCAAGAAGGACCGCGCCGTGACCAAGCTGCTGCCGATGTCGGACTTCGGCCTGGTCCAGATCACGCGTCAGCGCCTGCGTCCGTCGATCACGGCCCAAGCGACCGACGACAACGGCGATCCGCTGGACGCCGCGGAGGCCGCCGCCGCCGCCGGGGCCGGTGAGCTCAAGCGCACCAGCGCGCCCGCTCGTGAGCTCGAAGCCGAACCCGAGGCTGAGGAGCTGGCACCGCGCCGCCGTCGCGAGCCGACGCCGAGCCCGACGCTCACGGCCGAGGAGTCGACGCCGCAGGCGTTGGCAGCCCGCGTTCGAGAGTGGCTCGACCACTATCGCAACACGGTCGACGACAAGTTCAAGGGCCGGCCCATCGTGGTCCGCGTCCACCCGTTGTTCGG
>NZ_JBARYR010000631.1:0-4949 GCF_049648075.1 Rubrivirga sp.
ACGTGGACGGTCTCGGAAACGCCCCTCGTCGCCGGTGAGGCCGCCGGCGGCGCCACGATCACGTTCCGCGACGACCGAAACGGCGTCGTGCTCGGCGGCGACCTGACGCAGCCGACCGAGTTTCTCATGTCCGTCGCGACGAGCTCGGACGGTGGTCGGACATGGCAGGCCGCCGGCACGCTCCCGTTCCCCGGTGCGGCCTACGGAGCCGCCTACGTCCCCGGTTCGGACGCGCTCGTCGCCGTCGGCCCCGGCGGTGCGGGCCTGTCCCGAGACGACGGGCAGACGTGGATCCTCTTGGACGAGCGCACCTTCTGGGGCGTCGCCGCCGCCGGCCCCGACGCCGTCTGGCTCGTCGGTCCCGATGGCCGGATTGTCCGCGTCCGCCTCTGACCCGCCCTCGAGGCCGACGAGCCACCTTCGAGCGCTGAACGCGAGGGAGCAGGGCGTGCGGGCACTCGTCAGCGCCGGGCTCGCCTGAGGAACGATCCCGAGCGTCCTCGAGGACGAGGACCGCTACGCGATTCGGCGGGGCTCAGCGGAGGGCGCGCGAGGGCCGGTCTTCTCGCCGAGGTAGACGGAGGCCTTTACCTGCTCGTCGGTCGGCTGCTTCCACGAGGCGCGGGTCAGGATGTGCATGGCTGCAGAGACCAGGACCCCCGGTGGCTCGGCCTCGCTGCTGAGCGCGCCGCTGGCGCGGTCGAACGCGGAGACGAGGAACGCCTCGGCGGAGGCTTCGAGTTGGCCGCCGTAGGTGTGGCGGAGGACGGGGTCGTGGGGGGACGACGGTGTGCGGGAAGGCATGGCCGCAGGGCGTTGTGAGCGAGAGACCGGCGTGGCCGGCGGCCGAACGTTAACACTTCCTTCGCATTCGCGTAGGGAAATCCCTGGTGCCCCTCGGCCAAACGGCCGGGTGCCGCGCGTCCTCGAGGTTGGACCGTTCGTCCTCGAGGTCGGACCGCTCGCGACGAGTCGCGCGCGGAGCCCAGCGGACTGCGGTACCGTCCGTTCCTTCTCCTGACGTCCTCGATGCGCACGCTCCCGCTCGTCCTGCTCCTCGGCCTCGCGGCCTGCGACGCTGTCGAGACGTTCCCGCCGGAGCCCGGCGTCGCCCTCGAGGGCGTGTCGCTCGCGACGGACCGCGACAGCTACAACAACCGGAGCACGGTCGGGCTCACGCTCCGAAATGGCGGAGAGGATCGAATAGAAACTGGTGGTTTAGGGTGCGCTCGCCTAGAGCGTCGGAACAGCTCGGGTTGGTCTCGCCGTGACTTCTTCCCCCGGGTCTGTCTTGATATCCTACTGAGCCTCAGCCCCGGGAATCAGTTCGAGGTCGACATCGAATTGGGCCTTGTCGGTGGGGTGCCGGGAGGAACGTACCGGTTCGTCCAAAGAACGAGCGTCGGCGACGTGGCCACTCCATCGTTCGAGGTCCGCTAGCCAGCCTCGAGGACGGACCGTTCGGCCTCGAGGACGGACCGTCCACCGTCTAGCGTGTGGGGCTAGCATGTGGGGCGAGTCGGCGCGGCAGGTGGCCTTTCCTGTCTACCACCCGGCCACCGTGCGCCTGCTTTTTCTCGCTCTCCTCTTCACGGTCGTCGCATGTGATACGCTCGTGGTCTGTCCCGAGGTCTCCGCGGACGGCGTTTCCCTTCGGACGGACAGCCTCGGTGACGGGGTCCTCGCGACGATTGGACTGGTCTTGCGCAATGAGAGCGCTGAGACCATCGAGACGGCCGGATGCGCCGGAGTCGAGCGCCGCGTCGAGGACGTGTGGACGCCCGATGCCCTCAGCGACCGGCCGTGCGACCTCGGCGCAGTTGTCCTCGAGGCCGGCGAGTCGTAGGTCGAGACCATCGACATCGACGACCTCCCGAACGGGACCTACTGGTTTACGCGCGACACCAACGTCGGAATGGCTACGTCGTCGTCGCTCCGCGTCGACCGCTAGCCGTCCTCGAGGGCGCTACGCGAGCGCCTCGACCTCCGCGGCGAGTTTCTCCCAGCGGCCCATCAACGCCTTGAGCTCTTTCTGGGCGGCGGACAGTTGCTCGGCGGTCTTCTGAAACGCCTTCGGATCCGCGTACAGGTTGGGGTCGGCCATCCGGGCCTCGAGGTCGGTCGTCTCGGCCTCCTTCTCCTCGACCGACTGCTCCAGCAACTCCAGGGCGCGGGCGGCCAGGTCCGGGCCCAGCTCTTTCGCGGGCGGCACCGTCCCGTCCTTCATCATCCGGTAGAGCGCGTTGCGGGCCTCGGCCTCTCGTCGCTTCTCCTCCTTCGACTTTTTGCCGCCGGCCTTTTTCGGAGCGGACTTCGAGGGCGACGCCGGGGCCTTCGCCGACCTCGAGGCCGCCCCGTCGCCGGACGGCGTGAGCTTCGAGGCCGTGCCGTGCTCGCGCTGCCACTGGGCCTCCGTGTATGAGCCCTGGTAGGTCTGGACGCGCCCGTCCTCGACGTACCACGTCGCCTGGGCGACCTCGTCGATGAACGCGCGGTCGTGGCTCACCAAGACGAACGTACCGGTGTACTGCCGAAGGGCCTCGGCCAGCACGTTCTTGGAGACGATGTCGAGGTGGTTCGTTGGCTCGTCGAGGACGAGGACGTTGGCGGGGGAGAGGAGCGTTCGTGCCAGGGCCAACCTCGATCGCTCGCCGCCGGACAACACCGACACGCTCTTGTCGGAGTCGTCGCCCGTGAACAGGAACGCGCCCAAGATGGATCGGAGCTCGGTCTCGCTGTGCCCCCGTGACTTCTCGCGCAGCGACTCGAGGACGGTGTGGCTCGGCTCGAGCGACTCGGCCTGGTGCTGGGCGAAGTGGGCGATCTCGGCCCGGCGGTCCTCCGCGCGGTCGCCCTCGAAGGGCTCGACACCCAAGAGCATCCGCGCCAGCGTCGACTTGCCCGCGCCGTTCTTGCCCACGAGCGCCACCTTGTCGCCGCGCTCGAGCGTGACCGGGTCGGCGCTGTCGAACACCTTGGTCACGCCGCCCTCGGGCGCGGGGTAGGTCTTGGAGAACTCGGACAGCTCGACGACCTGCCGGCCGGACGGCGGTGGATCGGGGAAGCGGAACTTCATCGAGGCCGCCTCGGGCGGCGGCGGCGGGATCCGCTCGAGCTTCTCGAGCATCTTGATCCGGCTCTGCGCCTGCTTCGCCTTGGTCGCCTTGGCCCGGAACCGGGCGATAAACCGCTCGGCCTCGGCGATCTCCTTTTGCTGGTTGTCGTAGCGCGACTGCCAATGGATCCGGCGCTCGACGCGGGCCTCGAGGTAGTTCGCGTAGTTGCCCGGGTACGAGTCGATCTGGCCGCGGATGAGGTCGGCCGTCGAGGTCGTCATCCGGTCGAGGAAGTACCGGTCGTGGCTCACCAGAACGACAGCGCCGGGGTAGCTGTTGAGGTACTGCTCGAGCCAGTCGATGGACTCGATGTCGAGGTGGTTCGTCGGCTCGTCGAGGAGGAGGACTTCGGGCTGGCCCAGGAGCAGGCGTGCCAGGGCGACGCGCATCCGCCATCCGCCGGAGAACGTGTGGAGCGGCCGGTTCATCTCCTCCTCGGTGAACCCCAACCCGGACAGGATGGACCCGGCGCGGGCCTCGGCCGTGTGCGACTCTCGGGTCACGAGTCGGTCCTGGACGCGAGAGAACTGCTCGACGAGGGAGAAGTAGTCGTCCGAGGCGTGGTCGGCGTGGTCCTCCATCGCCTTGGTGAGTCGCTCGGCCTCGGCCTCGAGGCGGATCACGTCGTCGAACGCGTGCAACGCTTCTTCGAGCGGCGAGATGTCGAGGTCTTCCTCTTGCGTGTCCTGCCGCAAGAACCCGACCGACGCGCCGCCCTCGTACACGACCTCGCCCTGATCCACCGACTGCTCGCCCGCGATCACGCGCAGGAGCGTCGACTTGCCGGCGCCGTTGGGACCGACCAAGCCCACGCGTTCGCCGGCCTTGACGGTCCAGCTCAGCCCGTCGAACAGGACGCGGCCGCCGAAGGCGAGGTGGAGATCACGGAGGACGAGCATGGGTCGAGGGCGCGGTCCTGAAAAGCTAGCCCGGCACCGGGGCCAGACGGGCGAAGAACGGGCGGATGGTCGGAGCGTCCCCGAGACACGTCACCCTCGAGGACGCCACCGCGCGATCGCGTCCGCCGCCACCCCGTGCCCTCGCTTCGACAGGTGGATCCCGTCCGACCATAGGTACAGACCGCCCGCGTCCCCGGCCTCGAGGAACGGCTCGTACAAATCGAGAACGAGAACGCCCAGCGCCCGCAAGCGAGGGGCGACCACCTCCTGCGGCAGCCGGTCGCCGCCGTCGCGGAGCTGCGGCTCGTACGGCACCACGACGACTTCGAGCGGGACGTCCGCGTCCTCGAGGACGGCGACGATCTCCTCGAGGTCGGTCCACGCGCTGTCCAGCCGGGCGTCTTGGTAGAGCGCGCGGTCGTACCGGTAGTACCGCAGCGGCCGGTCGAGCGCGGCGTCCTTCGCCAGCCGGTACAGGCGGCTGTTGACGTTGAGCCAGGCCACGGTTTTTCGTTTCGCGTCCTCGAGGGCGGAGACCTCGCCCGCAGCCGACGGCCTCGAGGGGTCGGCGTCGTTGAGGCACCAGACGAGCGTGACGCGGGCGGGGCGGGGGCCATCCTCGAGGGTGGCCTGGAGCCGTCGGCGGTAGTCGGCGGTGCCCCAGCCCAGGACCGACGGGTTGAGCACGAGCGCCGTGTCCTGCCGGGCCGCGATCCGCCCCGCGACCGTCGCGTCCTGCGCGACGCCGACGCCGAACGTGACCGAGTCGCCCAGCCACAGCCAGACGGCCTCATCCTCGAGGCCGGCGTTGCCGGCGTAGACGTGGAAGCCGCGGGCGTCGACGCGCACGGTCTCGCCGTTCGCCTCGCCCTCCGCTCCCGGTCGTAGTCCCGTCGTCCGCCCCCCGTCGTCGACGAACGCCGAGTCGAGGAAC
>NZ_JBARYR010000632.1:0-2097 GCF_049648075.1 Rubrivirga sp.
GATGTATACCGCGTCGGCATCGTCGAACGCGGGCGTCGTAGTGGCCGGGAGGAGCCGGACCGACCCGTACCCGGCCTCCGCTCCGGCCGCAGCAGCCCGCGCCCCCGCGCCTGGGAGGGAGACGACGTCCGGGTGAGCGAGGATGACGAGGGACTCCAGACCGAGCTCCGGGGACAGGGCCTCGCGGAGCGCCGACAGATCTCGGACCAGGGCGTCCGGGCGTAGCACGACGTCCTCCCCGTCTACCCCGAGCAGGAGGGGGTCCGAGAAGGCGACCGCGACTCCGCCCCCCTCTTCGATAGCGCCCCTGTAGAGCACGACCGGCACCGGCGGGACCCCCTGGGTCTCGAGGAGGCGCTGGACCTCAGCCGCGACGTCCTCGCCGAACTGCGGCGGCAGGGAAGGCGAGGCTTGCTGCGCGAGCGCGGCGGCCGGGAAGAAGACAAGGAGCGCCGCGAACCGGGGGAGCAGCGCTGGGGTCAAGACCATGGAGTCACACCATCTGGTTGACAAGCATCTCATGTTCGCTCACACTGTGATTAAAGTCCAGACCAAAAGGTCTAACTCTCTAGACTGATTTCGAATCGGGCCAATGCGGCCTCTGGGACTGGTTTAGCCAACCGTCTTAACGCCGGCTTCTTTTCAGTACGGGCTCGCCCCGTGGTTGCTGGACCCGGCCGGGACTGCGAGGGACCGCGCCCATGGCCCGACGCGGCCCCTACTTGTCAGAGTCGCCGATGACGGGGTCGACGGAGCCGATCAGGACGACGGTGTCGGCCACCATCGCGCCCTCCATCATTGTCTCCAGGCCCTGGAGGTTCGAGAACGACGGCGTGTTCATCTTGACCCGCCACGGGCTGCCGGTCCCGTCCGAGACCAGGTGGAAGCCGAGCTCGCCCTTGGGGCTCTCGATGGCGTGGTAGCACTCGGCGCCCTTGGGCGGAGCCACGCCGGTGTCGGTCATCATGAAGTCGTGGATCATGCCCTCCATCGAGTAGTAGACCTCGTCCTTGCTCGGGTACGCCGCCTTGGCGTTGTCCGTGCGGACCGGCCCCTTAGGCAGCCGGGCCAGGCACTGGCGGATGATCTTGACCGACTCCTCCATCTCCTCGACGCGCACGAAGTAGCGCGCAAGCGAGTCCCCCTCGGTGCGCATGGGGATGTCCAAGTCGACCTGGTCGTAGACGAGGTAGGGCTCGAAGAGTCGGATGTCGTGGGGCACCCCGCTCGCGCGGAGGCACGAACCGGTGTAGCCCATCGCGACGGCCTCCTCCCTACCCACCACCCCAACGCCGGCGTTGCGGTCGATCCAGATCCGGTTGCGGTCCAAGAGCTTCTTCCAGTCGGCGACCTGCCCCTCGAACTCGTCGCAGAACGACTCGGTCATGGCGAGCGCCGTGTCCGAGAAGTCGAACGCCAGCCCGCCGATGCGACTGTGCGAGACGGTAAAGCGGGCGCCGGCGATCTCGTCGAAGATGGAGTAGATCTCCTCGCGGTACTTGAAGGTCCACAGGAAGACCGACAGCGCGCCGGCGTCCATCACCATCGTGCCCGCCCAGAGCAGGTGGCTCGAGATCCGCGCCAGCTCGCACCCGATCGTGCGGAGCCACTGCGCCCGCTCAGGCACCTCGATGCCCGCCAGCTTCTCGACCGCGAGGCACCACGCCACGTTGTTCGAGTACGGCGACATGTAGTCCATGCGGTCCGTGTAGGGCATGAACTCCTGGTAGGTCTTGACCTCGGCCAGCTTCTCGATGCCGCGGTGGAGGTAGCCGATGTCGAGCAGGCACTTCTCGACGGTCTCGCCGTCGAGTTGGACCACCACGCGCAGCGCGCCGTGCGTCGCCGGGTGCTGCGGACCCAGGTTCAGGATCATCCGGGAGTCGAGCGGGTCCGCTGCGCCCGGCCCAGGGTCCGTCGTTACGCTCACGTGCCGCCCCTCCAGCGCTTTGTACAGCGCTTCGTTGTGGCGGGGCCAGAACGTGAACAGGCTCTGGGCGTCTTGGGCAGGCGGAGGGGGCACGTCCGTGTCCTTGGGTGGCGGGCGGCGGGTCATCCGTCCCGACGGACCGCGTTGTTGCTGAACTGGCGGATGCG
>NZ_JBARYR010000633.1:0-3459 GCF_049648075.1 Rubrivirga sp.
CGAGCGTGTGGTCGAGCTCGAGGTCGGTGCGTCGCGCGATGGTGCGGGCGAACGGCAGCAGCGACGAGCCCGGTCCTCCGTGAATGACGAGGACGGGGACCGGTCCCCGCCCGCGAAGAGCGACGAAGGAGCGGATTCCGTTTGGTTCGATCCAGAAGGAATCGCTGGACGTCATGGTGCCGGGTCCGACGCGAGCCGGGACCACAGCGCGACGTCCTCGAAGCGTCCCCACTTGCGGACGCGCTGCCGGAGCACGACCTCGAGGGAGAACCCGTTTTTCTCGAGCACGCGGCCCGATGCGGGGTTGCGCGTCACGTGGGGCGCGTAGAGCCGGTTCATGCCGAGGTGCCCGAACCCGACCTCGATGATGACCCGGACGATCTCGCTCATGTAGCCCCGGCCCCAGGCGTCCGGCGCGAGCCAGAAGCTGAGCCCGGCCTGCTCATGCTCGAGGTCGGTGTCCCAGATCTCGGCGAGCCCGCAGAACGCGCCGTCGTGGGTCTCGGCAACGAACGTGCTGCCCCGGCCGCCCTCGAGGTCGGCACGGCGGGCGGCGACGAATCGCTCGGCCTCGCCGTCGGGGTACGGGTGGGGAATCGAGATCATCGTGTCGGCGATCTCTCGGAGGCGCGCGACAGCGCCGATGGCCGAGGCGTCGCCGGCCTCGACGGGCCGGAGCGTGAGCCGCTCGGTCTGAAAAGTCGGGATGGTCATCGCGGCCTCGAGGCCGGCTCCACCCGCCAGTCCGCGAGGGCTCGGTGCTTGACGGCCTCGCCGAAGAGACACAGCCCCGCGTTGACGATGCACAGTCCGATCGTCCCGTAAGCGACCCACGAGTCACCCCGGTTCTTCCTCGAGGTCGCTTCGCCGACGACGGACAGGCCGAACCCAACGGCTGCGAGCCCCGCCGGCGAGAAACGCCGCCACGTCGAGAGGTGTCGCTCGGTGCGCGCAGCCTCGAGGGCAGAATCCGTCGAACGTTGGAGGTCGGGCATCGAACCGGGGAGCGTGTGGACCGTCCCACGGCGGACCCCTCTTGCCGTTCCCATGCCCGACGTCGCCGACTTGCGCGAGTCCTACGAACGCGGCGCCCTCGAGGCCGCCGACCTGCCCAACTCGCCGTTCGACCTGTTCGAGAAATGGTTCGACGAGGCCAAAGCCGTCGGCACGCGCGAGCCGAACGCGATGACGCTGGCGACGGCCTCGGCGGACGGCGTCCCGTCGGCCCGCGTCGTGCTGCTGAAGGGCGTCGATCGTGGGTTCTGCTTCTACACCAACTACGAGAGCCGCAAAGGGCAGGAGCTCGACGCCAACCCGCGTGCGTCGCTCGTGTGGTGGTGGCCCGAGCTCGAGCGGCAGGTCCGCGTCGAGGGCGCCGTCGAACGCGTCGAGGACGAGACCGCCGACGCCTACTACGCGAGCCGACCTCGAGGCAGCCGGCTGGGCGCCTGGGCGAGCCCGCAGAGCCGGCCCGTGCCGGACCGTCGCACGCTCGAGGTGTTGGTCGACGAGATCGAGGGCGAGTACCGCGACCGTGGGGACGTGCCTCGGCCGGGCTTCTGGGGCGGCTACCGCGTCGTGCCGACCGCCGTCGAGTTCTGGCAGGGCCGTCCGAGCCGGTTGCACGACCGTCACGTCTACCGCCGCGACGGGGAAGGCTGGACGACGGGACGTCTGGCGCCGTGACTCGTCCTCGCGGCCTCGGGCTGCTGCTCGCAGCTTTCCTGCTCGCAGGATGCGGATCGGCCGAGCGCGTCTTCGTCCTTGCGGCTGACCAAGCTAGAGGGGGCGAGTGGCGCATGGCCGTTTCCGCCCTCGAGGTCGAGAGCCGTGCCAGTGGGTTGCGGATCGTCGGCCGCGTGACGGACGCCGAGACCGAGGACCTCTTGGTCGGCGCCACGGCGGCCGTGGTGGGGACGGAGCGCGGAACGGTGGTTCAGACCGACGGGCGGTTCGTCCTCGACGGCCTCGAGGCCGAGCAGTCGGTCCTGTTCTCGTACGCGGGCTACGCGCCGTACACACTCACCGTCCGCGCACTCGCCGGCCTCGAGGCCGATTCGAAAGGCGCGAGACGCTAGCTCGAATCCGATAGAGGCCTCGAGGAGCCACCATCTTCGAACCCGCGCTACGCCGCCAAGACCTGAGCCGGCGGCCCGTCGACGTGGGCCTCGCCGCCCGGACCGGCCGCCTCGGGCCGAGCCAGCACGGCCTCCCAGTCGAGACGTCCCGTCGCCTGCATCGTCACGAACAGCGTCGCGACCGAGAGCAGCGTGACCGCCAGTCCTGTCGCGCCCTCGAGGAAGAACGTCGCCGCGAACGCGACGAGGTAGATCGCCTGTGCGCCGCCGACCTCGAGGACGGCGAACCGCAAGCCGGCCACCAGCCGCACGTACGAGATCACCAGCGCCATGCTCACCGCCGACGCTACGACCATCGCCGTGACCACGCTCAGGTGATCGACGAGGTAGGCCAGCAGCAGGTGGAACGCGAAGCACGCCGCGCCCAAGAAGAAGTAGTGCATCGGGTGGAGCCGGACGCCGCGCAGGAGCGAGAGCACGAAGACGGCGAAGAAGAACAGGAACAGGCTGACCGGCGCGAAGAACGTCACGCGGCTCACCCACGGGCCGGGGTTCAGCTTCTGCGGCATCGCGATTCCAAGATCGGCCGAGGCGACCAGCGTGCCCGGATCCCACGTCAGCGCCCAGCCGTCGTCGGTGCGCTCCTTCCCCGTCGGGGACAGCGTGCCGGCGGGGAAGTCGACGTCGTCGAAGTCGGTCGTGACGGCGAGTCGGAAGTCGCGGGCCGTGCGGACGCCGGCCTCGTTGCCGTACCCGGAGACGAGCGCGTAGCGCCACGTCGTGGTGCCTTGGGACCCATAGCGGACGCGGACCTTGGCGACCTCGCCGGCCTCGAGGGCGATGACGTGCTTGATCTCTCCGTTCGCGGCGTCGACCGTGACCGCTTGCCCGTCGACCCACAGCGCTAGGTCGGAGAACACGGAGGCGCCGCCGGGGAGCGGGAACGCGAACTCGAAGCGGCCGTCGCGGCCGTCGTTCTCCACCGTGTACGTCCCGTCGAAGTCGGCACCGTAGGTCGCGTACCACATCAGGCCCTTTTTGCGGTGGTCCAAGGCGAGGTCGACCTCGAGGTCGCTGGCCGCGAGCGGGACGGGGCCGCGAGAGATCTCGGAGACGACTTCCTGGACCTGCTGGAACGAGCCGTCGCCGGCTTCGCTCGGCTCCTGGCGCGTCACCGTCCGGGCGGTTCGGCCGAGCCGGCTCAGCGTCGGCGCGCGCTGGGTTTGGGGGCCGCCCCACAGCTCGCCCACGTCGCTGCGCAGGGTGTTGTCGGAGACCTCCGTTCGGTGGACGACGGTGCCGCCCAGGACCATCCAGGCGACGGAGCAGGACGTGAAGATGAACGCGATGGCGAAGAGACGTTTGAGCATGGGAGCGTGAG
>NZ_JBARYR010000634.1:0-6615 GCF_049648075.1 Rubrivirga sp.
CGTCGACCTCGCGCTCGACGTCGGGCCGGAACGGGGGGACCACGACCTCGAGGGCGACGTCCCCGGCCTCGGCGGCGGCGGCCGTCGTCCCGTGGCTGAGCGCCGTCTCGGCGAACGATTCGAGGACGGAGCCTTGGCGCTCGACTTCGAAGCCGATGGCCTCGAGCAGCCTCGTGATGTCAGCGGTCGGGACCTCGACGCCGAGCACTCTCGCGATGCGAGACGGGCGGACGGAAACCGTGCGCGGCTGGTACGGCGCTGGGTTCAGGTCGATGGCGCCGGGGAGGACGGTGCCGCCGCCGGTCTCCGCGATCAGCTCGGCGGCGCGCGCGACGGCGAGAGGCTGGATCGTCGGGTCGGCGCCGCGCTCGAATCGGTAGCTCGCGTCGGTCTGAAGGCCCAGGGATTTGGAGGTCTGGCGGATGTCGGCCGGGTTCCACCAAGCGCCCTCGAGGAAGACGCGCGTCGTGGCGTCGGAGACCTCGCTGTCGAGCCCGCCCATGACGCCGGCGATGCCGAGCGGCCCGGTCTCGTCGGCGACGACCATCGTGCCGGTGGGCAGCTTCCGCTCGATCCCGTCCAACGTCTTCGTCGTCTCGCCCTCCCCGCTACGGCGGACCCTGACGGTACCCGTGATCTTGTCCAAGTCGTAGGCGTGGAGCGGCTGGCCGAGCTCCATCATGGCGTAGTTCGTCACGTCGACCACGTTCGAGATCGGGCGCAGGCCGACGGCGCGGAGCCGCTCCTGCATCCAGTCCGGCGACGGCCCGACCGTCACGTCCTCGATGACCATCCCGACGAAGCGCGGGCACCCGGCTGCGTCCTCGATGACGACGTCTACGCCTTCGAGGCCAGACGCGTGGGGCACGTCGGCCGTCGGCAGCGTGAGCGGGAGGTCCAGGAGCGCCGCCACGTCGCGGGCGACGCCGACGTGGCTCGTCGCGTCGGGCCGGTTGGGCGTAATCGCGATGTCCAGGACGGCGTCCCCGTTGCCGTGCTCGCGGAGGTAGTCGTCGAACGGCTGGCCAACCGTCGCGCCGTCCTCGAGGACGAGGATCCCGTCGTGGTCGTCGCCGAGCCCGAGCTCGTCTTGGGCGCAGATCATCCCGCGCGAGACCTCGCCCCGGATCTTGCCCTTCTTGATCGTGACCGGCGCCAGGCCCGATCCGTCACGGGCCGGCAGCATCAGCGTGGTCCCGACGGTCGCGACCGGCACCCTCTGACCCGCGGCCACGTTCGGCGCGCCGCACACGATCTGGACCGGCTCGCCGTCGCCCAGGTCGACGGAGCACACGCGCAGCCGGTCGGCGTTGGTGTGTGGCTCGACCTCGAGGACGTGACCCACGACGACGCCCTCGAGGTCGGGGCCGGTCGTCTCCACGTCCTCGACCTCGAGGCCGGACATGGTCAGCCGGTGCGCGAGTTTGTCCGGGTCGAGGCCGTGCGCGACGTAGTCGGAGAGCCAGTTCGCTGAGACGTTCAAGGGTTCGGGGTTGGCTAGCGCCTTCGCTGGCGCGGTCAGGGTTCGTCGGCTGGAAGGACCGTGCGGTGGCCGACCTCGAGGCCGGGCGCGTCCTCGAGGACGAACAGTGTTCAGATCAGAGAGCAAGAGGAGTCGTTGGCCTCGAGGTCCCGGTCCTGCGAACCCTGAACCCCGAACCCCGAACCCTAGAATTGCCGCAAGAAGCGGACGTCGTTCTCGTACAGGAGCCGGATGTCGTCGATGCCGTGGCGGAGCATCGCCATCCGCTCGACGCCCATCCCGAAGGCGTAGCCGGTGTAGCGCTCGGGGTCCACGCCGACGTTCACCAACACGTTCGGGTCGACCATGCCCGACCCCAGGATCTCCATCCAGCGACCGCCGCCCGGCATCGACTCGTCGGCCCACCACACGTCGACCTCGGCCGAGGGCTCGGTAAAGGGGAAGAAGCTGGGGCGGAAGCGCATTTTGGCCTCGCGCGCGGGACCATCGCTGGCGCCGAAGAAGGCGCGGGCGAACGCGGTCAGCATGGCTTTCAAGTCGGCGAAGCTGACGCCCTCGTCCACGACCAGGCCCTCGACTTGGTGGAACAGGCAGTAGCTCTTGTACGAGATGGCCTCGTTGCGGAAGACGCGGCCCGGCGCGATCACCCTCACCGGCGGCGGCTGCGCCTCCAAGACGCGGACCTGGACCGGCGACGTGTGCGTGCGCAGCAACACACCTCGTCCTTCGGGCGCGGGCGCCTCGAGAAAAAACGTGTCCTGCATGTCCCGCGCCGGGTGGTCGGGCGGGAAGTTGAGCGCGGTGAAATTGTGCCAGTCGTCTTCGATCTCGGGGCCGCGCGCGACGGCGAAGCCGAACGACCGGAAGATGTCCTGAATGTCCGCGAGGGTCTGGGTCAGGACGTGCAGACTTCCGCGCTCGGCCGGCGCCGGGACGCGGCCGGGGAGCGTCAGGTCGAGGTCAGTGGCTCCGGCCTCGGTTCCGCTCTCGAGGTCGGCCAGCGCAGCGTCCAGGCGGTCCTGCGCCGACTGCTTGAGCCCGTTGAGCCGCTGGCCCATCTCGCGCCGCTGCTCCGGCGGGACGGCCCCGATCTTGCTGAACAGGTCCGTGACGACGCCAGACTTGCGGCCCAGAAACCGGACGCGGAAGGTCTCAGCGTCGTCGGGTGTGGCGAGCGGGGCGGCGTCGATCTCGGCCTGGATGGCAGCGATATCGGCCTCGAGGGCGGTCTCAGACATAGCGCGTGTGCCGGTCGGTGGCGTCCTGAGCGAGTAGTGGGGTGAGCCGTGGGGTCGGTCTCGACCTCGAGGTCTCGGGCAGTCCGTCCTCGAGGGTGGAGATCCGTCAACTCTGGGCCGCGCGCTCCGCTCAGGACGGGAGGGCGAGACCGAACAAAAACTCCCGCCGGGCCGAGGCCGGGCGGGAGTCGTGGTCAAACGGGCGCGGATTGGACGGCTAACCGTCCATTAGACCGCGGCCTGCTTGACCACGGCGGTAAAGGCGGCCTTGTCGTGGACCGCGAGGTCGGCGAGGACCTTCCGGTTCAGCGGGATCCCAGCCTTGTTCAAGCCTGCGATCAAGCGTGAGTAGGTGGTCCCGTTCTGACGGGCGGCAGCGTTGATGCGGGCGATCCAGAGCCGCCGGAACTGACGCTTGCGGGCGCGTCGGTCACGGTAGGCGTACTGGAGTCCCTTCTCAACGGAGTGCTTGGCAACGGTGTAGACGTTGCCACGGCGTCCCCAGTAGCCTTTCGCTTGCGCAAGAACCTTGCGGCGACGGCGACGGGAGGCCACGAGATTTCGTGCTCGGGGCATCTTGGTTCCGTGGTGAGTGTGTGGGTATGGAGGGCTCGAGGCACAGCCTCGAGGACGGGTCGACTAGCGGGCGCTGGTCGAGATCATGCGCTTCATGCGCGGCTCGTCGCACTTCTTGACGATCGTCGACTCGCGGAGGTCTCGCTTCCGCTTGGGCGACTTCTTGGTCAGGATGTGGCTCGCGAACGCCTTCTTGCGCTTGACGCGACCCGTCCCGGTCAGCGAAAAGCGCTTCTTGGCGCCGCTGTTCGACTTCATCTTCGGCATCGGTCTCTCGGGGGAGGGCCAGACAAGGAGCTGCCCGCCGCAGGTGTGCACGTGGCACAGCGGTGGGCAGAAGGAGGAGGAAGCTAGAGGCTCGGACCTGGCGTGTCTACGGCCGAACCCGCTCTTCGCAGAGTGTTCGGGCGGGTCAGACCTCGAGGACCCGAGAGGGTCCCGACGAACTCTGGATGGCCGGCCCCGAGGGCGGGGCTAGTCGGCGTCGACCTTCTCGGTCCGTACCTCGACCTCGCGGTCGGCGTCCCACGACGGGTCCAGGACGACCTTGACGCAGTCGTCCTCCTTGTCGCGGAACGTCTCGTAGAGCTCCGGCCCCTTCTCCAGCGGCGCCTTGTGCGTGATGATGTACGACGGGTCGAGGTCGCCGGCCTCGATGTGGCCGAGCAGGTCCTTGATGTAGCGCTGGACGTGGGTCTGGCCCATCTTGAACGTGAGCCCCTTGCCGAAGGCGGCGCCGATGTTGAAGTGGTTGACCACGCCGCCGTAGACGCCCGGGATGGAGACCGTGCCGCCCTTGCCACAGCTCTGGATGGCCTCGATGAGGGCCGAGCCGCGGTCGGTCTGAAGCCGGACCTCTTGCTCCACCTTCTGGGCCACGCCCGTGATCCCCGTCCCGTGCGCCTCGAGCCCGACGGCGTCGATGCAGGCGTTCGGCCCGCGCCCGTCGTTGACCTCCTCCAGTTTGGCGAACACGTCTTCGTCCTCGTAGTGGATCGTGGTCGACCCGGCGAACTGCTCGGCCATGCGCAACCGCTCTGGGAACCGGTCGATCGCAATGACCTGGGCGCCCATCATCGCGGCCGAGATCTGGGCGAACAGCCCGACCGGCCCGCAGCCCCACACCGCGACCACGTCGCCCTCTTGGATGTCGCAGTTGACGGCCGCCTGGTACCCCGTCGGGTAGATGTCGGTCAGGAACAGGACCTGCTCGTCGGTGAGCGAGTCCGGCACCTTGAGCGGGCCGACGTCGGCGTAGGGGACGCGGACGTACTCGGCCTGCCCGCCGGCGAACCCGCCCATCATGTGGCTGTAGCCGAAGATGCCGGCCGCGCCGAACCCGTAGGCCGCCGCCTGCATGTCCTTGTTCGGGTTCGAGGTGTCGCACAGCGAGTGCTCGTCGCGGTTGCAGTAGTGGCAGTGCCCGCACGCGATGGGGAACGGGACGACGACGCGGTCACCCTTCTTGACGTTCTGGACCGCCCCGCCGACCTCGACGACCTCGCCCATGAACTCGTGGCCCAGGATGTCGCCGTCCTCCATCGACGGGATGTAGCCGTCGAAAAGGTGGAGGTCGCTGCCGCAGATCGCCGTCAGCGACGTCTTAATGATGCAGTCGTTCGGGTCGAGGATCTGGGGGTCGTCGACGGTGTCGACGGACAGGTCGTGGGTGCCGTGCCAGCGGAGGGCTTTCATAGAGGGGCGGGGAGAGTGGGCCTCGTCAACCGGCCGGCCGCCTCGGCGGTTGCGCCCTCGGCGAGAGCTAAGGAGACGCCCCATGCAGCAGTCCGGTCCGTTCCCCCGCGCAGACACGGGACGGAGGGCGGACACGTCCTCGAGGCCGCTCGCCTCGGCGGCACAAAACGCCCCGGCCAGATGACCGGGAGCGCGTGCGACCTCGAGGCCGCGGGGCTACATCCCGAAGGCGTCCTTAAGCCGGTCGGCCGCGAAGTCCTGGGCCTGGACGGCTTGCTCGAGGACGGCGCCCATGCCGAAAAACTCGTGGGTGACGCCGTCGTAGACGCGGCGTTCGACGTCGACGCCGGCGGCCTCGAGGGCGTCAGCCAAGTCGCCGCCCTCGGCCTCGAGCGGGTCGATCTGGGCGTTGACGATGGTCGTCGGCGGCAGGCCCTCGAGGTCGGCCTCGACCAGGTCGATGTACTCGTACGAGCGCGTCCGCCAGTCGGGCGTGTAGTTGTCGAAGAACCACTCCATGCCGCCCCGGTTGAGCGGGAGCGCGTTCGCGTACCGGTCATAGCTCGGCGACTGGACGTCGCCGTCGGCGACGGGGTAGACGGAGACGATGGCCCGGGGCATCGGGACGCCCTCGTCGCGGGCGCGGATCGCCGTCGCGACGGCCATGTTGCCGCCGGCCGACTCGCCGGCGATCGCAATCCGGTCGGGGTCGCCGTTTATCGAGCCCGCGTTTTGCGTTACCCAGCGGTAGGCCGCGAACGCGTCGTCGTGGGCCGCCGGGTAGCGGTCGTCCGGCGCCTGCCGGTACGCGACCGACACCACGATGGCGCCGGTCTTGGTCGCGAGCGCGACGGCGCCGGCCTCGTACGTATCGAGGTCGGCGATAATCCAGCCGCCGCCGTGGTAGTACACCACGACCGGGAGCCGACCGCTCGCGCCGACCGGCGCGTACGTCCGGACGACCAGGCCCTGGCTCGGGCCGGCGGCGATCTCACGGTGGTTCACGGTCACCTTCGGCGGCATCGGCGGGACGCCGGTCCGCATCAGGAGGTCCATGACGGCGTTCGTCGGCGTCTTCTCCATCCGAGCCTGGAAGCCGGTAAGCTCGGGGTAGGGGACGTTGCCGTAAGACGTGAGTTGGTCCACGACAGCCCACATCTGGTCGTCGATGTTGGGTGCCCACGACGGCTTCGGCGCGTCGGTGGTGACGTTCATAGGGTCCGTCGTCGGGGTCATCGGGGCGCTCGGGGCGCGGTCCGTCGAGGACGTCGCGCAGCCACTGACGGCGAGGACGGCGGCGAGGGTGAGCAGGCGGTTCATACGAGGGGCGTAGTGTGGGAAGGGAGGTGGGAATCAGCCGCGCCGGCGGTGGGTTGCGACCGGGGCCGTCAGTGGGGATTTCCTCTATGCCCGCCCCGGGCGTCTCTCCCCGGTGCTCCTGGAGCTGGCCCGGCCGGCTGGCGTACCGGCCGCGTCCTCGAGGGCGGTGTCGATGCGGCGTGCGGAGCCCAGCGCTCCCCGCCCTGAGGGCCACGCACGTCCTCGAGGACGCTACGCTGCGACCGGAGCTCGTCGCGTCCCCTCGGTCATGTGGCCTGCTTCCGGCGACGGGCCGCTCAGCAC
>NZ_JBARYR010000635.1:0-2625 GCF_049648075.1 Rubrivirga sp.
CGACCGCCGGAAGTCCAGGAGCCGCGTGTTGAGCCCGGTCGCGGGGTCGAGCCGCCCGTGCGTCTCGTAGCCGAGGTGGATGTCGGCGCAGTGGAGAATCTTCAAGGGAGAGGGGGATGTGGCAAGGGGCGAGGGGCGAAAGACACCTCTTGCCCCTTGCCCCGTCCCTCTTGACGTCGTCTACCAGCCGATCCGTCCGCCGGAGCCGCCGCCGTTGGTCTGGGGGCGTGGCTGCTGCTGAGGCGCCGGAGCGGCCCGCTCGCGCTGGCGGAACCGGTCGATCATGTCACGCGCCGGACGGTCCGCTGAACTGTTGCGGCTGTTGCCACTCGAGGAGCCGCCTCGCGACCGAGCGCGGTTCCGGCTGTCGCCCGGCCAGTAGCCCCGGTCGCCGATCCGGCTCCGGCGCGTCGGCGGCTGGTAGTTGTCCGGCCGCTCCAAGTCGAGGTTCGGGTCCAGGCGGATGAGCGAGTCGCCCTCCATCTGAAGCTTCGACAGGAACGCACCGACGTTGCGGAGCCCGGTCCGGCCGCCCTGCCCGATCGAGGTCGAGGGGTACGTGAGTCGGCGGTCGGGGAAGCCGGTCCAACTCCCCACGACCAGCTCCGGCGTCATGCCGATAAACCAGCCATCAGCGTTCTCCTGCGTCGTCCCGGTCTTGCCCGCGACGTCGAGGGGGCCGACCCCGCGGAAACCGCCGAGTCCCCGGCCCGTGCCGGACCGGACGACGGCGCGCATGGTGTTGAACGTCGTGTAGGCCGTCGACGGGTTTAGCACCTCGCGGCCGACCGGCGTGAAGTCCGCGATCACGTTGCCGTACCGGTCCTCGATGCGGTCGATGGCCAGCACGATGTGCGGGGGGACGTCCGAGTTCGGCGGCCGGTCCTCCTCGATGGTCGGCCCGTGGTAGACGCCGTAGTTGGCGACGGTCGCGTAGGCGTTGACCATCTCCAGGAGTGAGACGTCCTGCGTGCCGAGCGAGATCGCCCGGGCGTAGCAGTCGTTCTTGCGGGCCTCGAACGGCGGGCACTCCGTGTCGTCGAACTCGGGGAGCTCGAGCGGCGTGCGGATCCCCATCTGGTAGGCCGTCCGCGCGATCTCGCTCGTCCCGAAGTGCTTCGTGATCCGGGCCGCGACGACGTTCCTCGAGGCCCGGAGCGCGTCGGCGAGCGACGTGTAGCCGGCGTAGCCGCCGCCCGAGTTGCGAGGCGCCCAGTCCCCCCAACGGAACGGGCTGTCGAAGGCGCCGGACTGCGGGGAGTAGCCGTTGTTGAAGGCCGTCGTGTAGGCGAAGATCTTGAACGTCGAGCCGGGCTGGCGCCGCGCTTGACCGACGTGGTCGTACTTGTTGACGACGAAGTTGCGGCCGCCGACCCAAGCCTTGACCTGGCCGCTGCGCGGGTCCATCGCGATCAGCCCGGCCTCGAGGCGCGTCCGCTCAGCCTTGAGCGAGTCCATGAACACGTCGTTCCCGCGGAGTTGGGCGACGGCCTCCTCGGCCCCGACGCCGCTGGCGGCGAGCGCCCGGTACCGGTCGGTGAGGCCGATGTACTCGTTGACGACGGCCGTATTGCGGCCCCACCAGCGCCCAAAGGGGTTCGCCGCCGACCCCCATCCGCGACCTACGATCCCCTGGAGCCGGTCCATCTCCTCTTGCACGGCCTCCGCGGCGAGCGCCTGCATCCGGCTGTCGATCGTCGTGTGGATCACCAGGCCGTCCTCGTAGGGGTCGTAGTCGTTGGCCTCGGCCCAGTCCGTGAACCACATGCGGAGCACCTCGGCGAAGTGCGGCGCGATGTTGTCCTCGTGGCTGTAGACGTCGAACGCGAGGTTGATCGGCATCTCGTACGCGGCGCGGTACGCCGCCTCGTCGAGGACGGCCTGGTCGCGCATGTTGGTCAGGACCACGTTGCGACGCGTGATCGACGCCTCGTTCTGGCTCACCGTGACGGCCTCGCCGTCGGCGTCGAGGCACTCGCTCGAGGTCCCGCCGGGCGCGAGGCACGGGTTGTACCGGGAGTTGGCCGCCAGCATGCCGACGAGCGTGGCCGACTCGCTCGCGTCGAGGTCGAGGGCGGGCTTGGAGAAGAACGTCTGGGCCGCGGCCTCGATGCCGTACGCGTTGTAGAGGAACGGGACCGTGTTGAGGTAGGCCTCCAGGATCTCGGGCTTGGTGTAGGTCCGTTCCAGGCGGACGGCGATCAGGATCTCCTTGGCCTTTCGGACGATGGACCGCTCGCCGATGCGGAAGCCGGTGGCCTCGCGGTACAGGTTGCGCGAGAGCTGCATCGTGATCGTGGACGCGCCACGGGCGCCGCGCCCCGTCACGACGTCCTTGATGATGGCGCCGATGGCGTAGCCGTCCACGCCCCAGTGGTCGTAGAACCTCCGGTCCTCCGTCGCGATCAGGGCCTGCGGGACCAGCGGACTCATCTCGTCGAGGGCGACCCACGTCCGGTTCTCGGCGGCGTAGTACCGGGCGAGCTCTTGGTTATCGGCCGTCCTGACCTGGGTCGCGAGCAGGTTCTCGGTGTTCTCGATCTGCTCGAACGAGGGCAAGTCCTGGCTCAGGTACACGATCACGCCCAGACCCGCAAGAGCGCCCAAGCCGATCAGACCTAAGAC
>NZ_JBARYR010000636.1:0-1506 GCF_049648075.1 Rubrivirga sp.
ACTTTGAGGGCCGCATCCACGCGCTCGTCAAGGCCAACTACCTCGCCAGCCCGCCGCTCGTCGTCGCCTACGCGCTCGCTGGCACGGTCGATATCGACCTGCAGAACGACGTGATTGGGATGGACAAGGACGGCAACGACGTCTACCTCAAGGACCTGTGGCCGAGCCAGCAGGAGATTCTGGACGCGGTGCAGAGTGCGGTGACGCGCGAGCAGTTCGAAGAGCTGTACGACGGCATCGAGGACTCGAACCCGCGTTGGAACGCGATCGAGACGTCCGAGGGTGCCGTGTATGACTGGCAGGACTCGTCGACCTACATCCAGGAGCCGCCGTTCTTTATGGACGTGACGCCTGAGATTCCGGGTATCGAGTCCATCGAAGGCGCGCGGACCCTCGTTAAGGCCGGCGACTCGACCACGACGGACCACATCTCGCCTGCCGGCGCGATTCCGAAGTCGGAGCCCGCCGGTCAGTTCTTGCAGGACCGGGGCGTCGAGCCGAAGGACTTCAACTCGTTCGGCAGCCGCCGTGGTAACGACCGCGTGATGACGCGCGGCACGTTCGGCAACATCCGCCTGCGCAACCACATGGCGCCGGGCACCGAGGGCGGCTGGACGATGAAGGACGGCGAGAAGATGTACATCTACGACGCTGCCCAAGAGTACGAGGCCGAGGGCACGCCACTCGTGGTATTCGCCGGCAACGACTACGGCATGGGCTCGTCACGCGACTGGGCTGCCAAGGGCACGCTGCTCCTGGGCATCAAGGCCGTGGTCGCCAAGTCGTTCGAGCGGATCCACCGGTCGAACCTGGTCGGGATGGGCGTGCTGCCTCTCCTATTCCAAGACGGCGAGGGCCTCGACACGCACGGCCTCGATGGCACGGAGGCGTTCGACATCCCCGTGGGCGACGACGTCCAGCCGGGCGACGTCCTCGAGGTCACGGCGACCAAGGACGACGGGACCACGGCGACGTTCGACGTCACGGTCGCGCTCAACACGCCGGTCGAGGTCGAGTACTACCGCCACGGCGGGATCTTGAACTACGTGCTCCGCGACTTCCTCAACAACGAGCTCGAGCCGGCCTAGCGCTGACCTCGACGTGTTTTCCGCCCGGTTCGGCCTCGAGGTCGGACCGGGCGTTTTGGTTTGGGGCGTCCTCGAGGGCGCGGGGTGATCCGTCCTCGAGGTCGAGACGCACTGTCGAGGTCGGCGGGGGAGACGCCGTTGCATGCAACGGCGCCCCGGGCGTCCGAGATCGCATCGCCCTCGAGGTCGAACGCGACGTCACGTCCTCGAGGACGGAGATTTCTGCACCTCGGCACGCCGCCCTCAGACGGAGATTGACCTCGAGGGCGGAGCACGCGAACCTCTTCTCTTTCGGACCTCTGCTCGCATTCCGGCGAAGCCGGCCCACTGTTCTCGAAGCTGCGGTCCGACCTCGAGGACGAACACAAAAAAGGGCCGGCGCCCACCACGGCACCGGCCCCGTCGCTCGCCACAGGGG
>NZ_JBARYR010000637.1:0-3165 GCF_049648075.1 Rubrivirga sp.
CGACCATCCCGGCGAGAACGAGGGACACGGACGCGCGGAGGTCCGTGCTCATCACGGTCGCACCGCTCAGCGGCTTGTCCGGCCGTCCCTCAACATGGACGGTGTCGCCATCTACCTTGAGCTGGGCGCCCAACCGACGGAGCTCCGGGATGTGCTTGAACCGGTCCGTGTAGATGGTGTCGCGCACCGTCGAGGTGCCCTCGGCTTGGGTCATCATGACCGTCCACTGCGCTTGGAGGTCCGTCGCGAAGCCCGGGTAGGGGTCCGTCACGATCGAGACGGGCTTGATCGACTCGACGCCCTCGACCTCGATGGCGGGGTACCCAAGCTCGGAGTCCGGGTCCTCGACGACCTCGAAGGGGACGCCGGTCTCGCGGAAGCGCTCGGTAAAGTCCTCCCCGAGGTGCTCCGGCTGCGTGCCCGTGATGCGGAAGCGTTCGCCCGGAGGCGTCGAGAGCGCGGCGGCGATCATGTAGGTGCCGAGCTCGATCCGGTCGGGGCAGTTCGTGAACTCGACGGCGTCCAGGCCGTCGACGCCCTGGATGCGGATGGTGTTGGTGCCCAACCCCTCGATTTTGGCGCCCATCTTCTGGAGCATCTGCCCGAAGACGACCACGTCCGGCTCCGCAGCGACGTTCTCCAGGACGGACTCGCCCTTCGCTGTGACCGCGGCCAGCATCACGTTGACCGTCGCGCCCACGCTGACGGGCTCGAAGCGGACGCGCCCGCCCTCGAGGCGTCCGCCCGGTGCCGAGGCGATCACGTAGCCGTTCTCCTCTTCGACCGTCGCGCCCAGGGCTTCCATCCCCTTGATGTGCAAGTCGACGGGGCGCGGTCCCCAGGCGCAGCCGCCGGGGAGGGACACGCGAGCCTTGCCGCCGCGGCCCAAGAGCGCCCCGAGCATGTAGAACGAGGCGCGCATCTGCTTCACCAGGTCGTACGGGGCCTCGTAATGGTGAATGCCTCCGGCGTTGATCGTGATCGTCTCCGGGGTCGACGGGTCGTCATCGGGGGTCCAATCGACCGTGCAGCCGGTCACGCGGATCACGTTCGAGAACGTGGCGACGTCCTTGAGGACGGGGATGTTGTGGATCTTCGACTCGCCGTGTCCGAGCACGGCCGCAGCCATGAGCGGGAGGGCGGTGTTTTTCGAGCCGCCGACGTGGATCGATCCGCGGAGGGCAGATCCGCCCTGGATGACAAGTTTGTCCAATGGAATGGTGGGTTGGGACAGAAAGGGTAGACAAACCAGCAACGCCGACCTGCCGGCACAGGGTTCGCCCGCTCCGCGACAGACCGAGGTAAGAAGGCGAAGCTAGTCCTCCAGAAGCCACCATCCTCGAAGGCGGCGAGGCGTTTCGTCGAGGCGATGACGATGGCTCGATTGTTGAGAAGAATGTGTTAACCAGCGTCCCCCCGTTGCCATGTCTGCTCTCTCCATCGCCCTCTTCGACGTCGTCGCCGACCTCGAGGCCGCCGAATACCGCGTTCGTTCCGGCCTCCGCACCACCCGAGTGGCGTTCCGAGACCTTTGCGTCGAGCCCCACTTTGGCGCGGCCGTGGCCCTCCACCGCTCGCTGTCCGCGCTCGTCGAGGGCGCCGACGTCGTCGATGAGACCGGGCCGGTGACCGGCGTGGACTGGGACACGGGCCGCCTCACTCGGCAGCGCGGCGACGCGCCGTTGGCTCTCGACCTGGCTCGGTGGGCGCTCCCGCTCCTGTCGGACGTCCTCGAGGAAGGCAAGGCGGTCTACGAGTTCGTGTCTGACCATGTCGAGCTGTCGACGGTCGGTCTCGTGCCGTCGTACCAGGACGAGGGGTTCCTCCTCATCGAGGACGGCGACCGCCTTCGGGCGCTTCGCTACCGCGTGTCTCCCCTGACCGGTCCGAGCGGGTCGTACCGCGCTCTTCGGACCTCCGCCCTCGATGTCGCCCTCGATCCCCGTGCGGTGGCGAGCGAGTGGAAGGCCGCGCTCGCCCAGGCCGTCCCGGAGCTCCCGATGCCCGCCACCTTCCGCCTGGCCGCCGACGTGGACCTGCCGGTCGACGAGACGCTGGTCCCACTCGCCAAGCGGAAGTTGCTCGGGCTGGTCGGTGGCTGGGGAGAGGCGTAGGTGACGATTCGTGAGGACGGTGCGGCCTGAGGACCCCGACCGCCGTCCTCGATGTCGAAATCCCTCCTCTCCTTGCTCTTCGGCGCGTTGGGGTGTGCAGCCGTCCCCCTCGAGGACGCGCCGCACCGCTCGCCTGCGCTCCGGTGCGCGCCTGATGTGGTCCGCGTCGAACTCAGGCCGTCGGACCCGCTCGGGCCGTTCGTTGACGCGCTCGCGTCGTCTGACGATTCTGCCCTCGAGGCCGTGACGGTGCGCGGGCGCTGGCGGACTCGAGACGCCGATGGCCGGGACGCTTGGACGCTCGTCCTCGATGCGCGCGGCGCAGCGGACACCGTGTCCGCCGCTGTTCGCCGCCTGGGGGAGCCGTTCGTGCGGTACGCGGGCGAGGACCGTGTCCCGTGTGTTCCTGTCGCCATCGGCGCGGCGTACGGCGTCCCGTTCGCGTTTGAGGGCGTGGTGTCACTGGTGGGCCTTGAGTGGGTCGTAGAGACAGCCCAGTCGCAGTACGTCCCGGACAACCTGCCCGGTGACCTACGCGAGCCCGGTCTGGTCCTCGAGGGCGTCGCGGAGTTTGCCGACGGCTCCTCGAGTCTTGACCCGTCTCCGGTAATCCGGCTCCTCGAGGTCGATCGTCTCGAAGACCGCCTCCGCCGCGTCATTCGAAGGGGGGAGGTACTGTTGTGGCTCCGGCCCGGCGCTGAGCTTCAGGACCTCGTCGCGCGCTACGCCGATGTCCCGTACGTCGAGTTCGACGCGAGTGGGTGGGACCCGCAGGCAGTCACCGTACGGGTCCGCCCCGGCGAGGAAGCAGCGTGGGCCGTACGTCTTTCGCGTGACGACGTGGACCTCGTCACACCGGCGCTAGCAGTACCCGCCGAAGGCTTGACGCGCTACTAACTCCCGCATCCTCGAGGCCGGCAAAAAAGCGGCGGTCCGGCCTCGAGGTCGGACCGCCGCTTTTTTGCCGGCCTCGAGGATGCGGGAGTTAGTCGCGCGTCAAGCCTTCGGCGGGTACTGCTAGCGCCGGTGTGACGAGGTCCACGTCGTCACG
>NZ_JBARYR010000638.1:0-2221 GCF_049648075.1 Rubrivirga sp.
ACCCGACGCTGACCGCCGTCGCGCTCCACCACGGCCGCACGCCCGACGCCTTGCGCACCCACCACAAAGCCGTCGCCGACTTCCCGTCGGTCCGCATCCTGCCCGAGACCGACCTCGAGGCTGCGCGCGCCGACCTCGAGGACGCCCGCACCACGCTGGCCCAAGCGTGGGACACCGACGCTGTCCGGCTCGCCCTCGAGGACGTCGACTGGAACAAGGACGCGCCGCTCGACGGCGCCGATGTGCTGGACCGCGTCGGAGCGTTTGCCCGAGGTGAGGACCCCGATGCTTTGGCCTGGGCGCTCGCCTGCTCGCCCGACGCCATCGCCAAGCACGCCCGCAAGACCGGCGGCGGAGGTCGCACCAAGGCCGACCGCGCGGCCGCCCTCGAGGACGCTGTCTCGGATCCGGGCATCGAGGCGTGCGGCGCTCTCCAAGCCGCTGTCCTCGACCTCGACCTGGCGTTCACGCGCGCGTTCGTCCTCGAGGTCGACGCCCAGATCGCGGCCATCAAGGAGCGGCGGAGCCAGCTCACGTTCGCCGACCTGATCTCGCGGCTGCACGGCGCGCTCCACGACCCGGCTACGTCTGAGACGTTAGCCGCCGGCATCCGGCACCAGTTCTCGGTCGCGCTCATCGACGAGTTCCAGGACACCGATCCGCTCCAGTACGCCATCTTCAAAACGGCCTTTCAAGGCGTGCCGCTCTACTTCGTCGGCGACCCGAAGCAGGCCATCTACGCGTTCCGAGGCGCCGACGTCCACGCCTACCTCGGCGCCCAGCGCGAGGCCGACCGACGGTTCACGCTAGGAACCAACTGGCGGAGCACGGCCGGACTCGTCGACGCGGTCAACGCCGTCTTCGCCGCGCCCGACCGCGCGTTCCTGTTCGACGGCATCCCGTTCCGACCCGTCGCGTCGTCGCCATCGAAGCAGGACTCTCGACTCGAGGACGGAGATCTGCCGCCGCTCGTCTGGTGGCCCGCGCCGATGACCGAAGATGGCAGGCCGTTGGGCAAAGGCGCGATCGGCAAAGAGATCCCGCCGCTCGTCGCCACCGAGATCGCGCGTCTGTTGGGCACCGCCCGACTCGAGGGCGAGCCGCTCAGCGCCGGCGACATCGCGGTCCTGGTCCCAACGCGCTTCGAGGCCGGCGCTGTCCTCGAGGCGTTGCAAGACCTGGGCGTCCCGGCCGTCGTGTCGCGTGCCAACGACGTGCGCCAAAGCGCCGTCATGGCCGATGTCGAACTGATCCTGCGCGCCGTCCTGCGTCCCGACGACGAGCGCGCCCGCCGCGCCGCGCTCTCGACCGAGCTGTGGGGATGGTCGGCTCACGAGATCGCCGCCCTCGATGACGCGCCCGAGCGCGAGACCGAGGTCGTCCAGCGCCTGCGCGAGGGGCAGCGCCAGTGGCGCCGGACCGGCGTGTTGGGCGTGCTGGTCGAGTTTCAGCACGCCCAGAACGTCGTCGAGCGACTGTTGGGTCGCCCCGACGGCGAGCGGATGGTGACCGACCTACGCCACGTCGCCGAGTTGCTGCACGAGATCGAGACGAGCGGCGCGCGGTCGCCCGAGAACTTGATGCACTGGGTCCGAAACCGGGAGGACCAGGCGCTTCCGTCGCGCGAGATGAAGGAGCTCCGCCTGGAGCGCGACGCCGACGCGGTCACCATCACGACCCACCACAACTCGAAGGGGCTCGAGTACGAGATCGTCTTCCTGCCCTACCTGTGGTCGCTGTCCCAGCGCGACTACCAAGTTCAGCGTCCGACACTCGCGCGGACCGAGGACGGCGTCGTCTACGACCTGGGCTCCGATGCCCTCGAGGACTACGACCGGATGCGCCAGGCCGACGCCTTGGCCGAGAACGTCCGCAAGGCCTACGTCGCCATGACGCGGGCGCGCGAGCGGTGCTACGTCGTCTGGGGCCGCGTCGGGAGCGGGCGGTGGCGGCTCGAGAACAAGTCGTCGCTGGGCTACTTGCTGGCCGGTCACCGCGCGCCGAACGACGGGTCGCTCGCCGATCACGTCGAGGCCGCCCGCAAAGAGGCCGCCGTCGACAACCCGTTCGACGCCGTCCTCGCCCTCGATCCCGACGGCACGACGATGCGGATCGTCCAGCCGCCGCGCCCCGGCTCCGTCGCCCGTCGCGCCGACGCGTCCTCGAGGTCGGAGCCCGGTCAGGCTGCTGCGCTCGGGGCCGACCCTCGAGGGCGGATCAC
>NZ_JBARYR010000639.1:0-5951 GCF_049648075.1 Rubrivirga sp.
CTCCGGGTGATCGCGGGCGACCAGGTTGAGTCCCGGCGTCTGGTGGTGGCGCGCTAGCCGCGCTTGATCCAAATGAGGAGGCCCCGCCCGGAACGCTCCGGGCGGGGCCTCTTTGCGTTACATCGCCCTCGAGGTCGTTGCCCCTTAGCGGATCAGCCTCGAGGGCGAACGCGCGAATGAGTCCAGGTCGCCCTCGAGGACGAGACGGTGCGTTAGTTGAAGCCGACGCCGCTCACGGCCGGCCGCTCGTCCTGGTTGGCCAGCTCCCACGCCGTCCCGAAGACCAGCCGCGCGATCCGCGCCATCCGGTCGTAGTCGATCTTGTCCGCGCTGTCGCCGACGCCGTGGTAGTCCTCGTGCGTGCCCGTAAAGTAGAAGATGAACGGCACGTCATACTTGCCGAAGTTCCAGTGGTCCGAGCGGCGGAAAAACTGGTTCGGATCGTCCGGCGAGTTGAACCGGTCCGAGAGAAAGAGATCCGTGCCCGTCTCGTCGTTGACGCGCGCGTTGAGGTCGTGCAAGTCCTGCGAGATCAGGTCGCCGCCGATGATATAGACGTAGTCCGTGGTGTCGAATCCACGCTCGGGATCGTACCGCCCGATCATGTCGATGTTGAGGTTGGCGACCGTGTCCTCGATGGGCATGAGCGGCTCGCGGTCGGTGTAGTACTCGCTACCCAGGAGCCCCTTCTCCTCGCCCGAGACGTGCAAGAACAGGACCGAGCGGCGCGGTCCCTCACCCGCCTCGACCGCCATCCGAAACGCCTCTGCGATCTCCAGGATCGAGACCGTGCCCGAGCCGTCGTCGTCGGCGCCGTTGTAGATCATGTCCTCGCCGTCGCCATCGTCCCCGACGTGGTCGAGGTGCGCCGAGATGACCACGACCTCGTCCCTGAGGAGCGGGTCCGAGCCCTCGACGATCGCCACCACGTTCTCGCTCATCACCGTCTGCACGTCGTACACGGCCTCGAGGTCGAGCGTGAGGCCGGTGTCGCCCAGTGGGTAGCCGTCGTCTCCGGCCTCGAGGCCCGCCACGGCCATCAGGTCGGCGACGACGTCTCCGGACGTGATCAAGATGGGTGGCAGGCCGCCCGACTCGTCGTCGCCGTCCGGCGGGAGCGACAGGCCCCCGGCCTCGAAGGCGCCCGCGGCCTGAGCCTGAAGTGCCGTGGCGACCGGCGGCCCGACGATCACGGCGGCGAGAGCGCCGGCGTCGCCGATGGCGCTGAGCGCCGCACGAGTCTCGGCTTGGTCTGCACCCGGGGAGAGGACGGCGTACGCGCCCTCGAGGTCGAGGGCGTCGAGGCCTGAGCCGTCGCCGACATAGACGATCGGGCCGCCCCCGGTCTCGGTCCGGCCAAAGATGGGGACGAGGCGCGCGTCCTCGAGGGCCTCGGAGGAGAGGACGGACTCGAGCACCGAGACCCCGTCCTGGAACACCCTCGTGGTGAGGCGAGAGAGCGTGGACTGCTCGAGGGCGAACGGCTGGAGGTATCCGTCAATGGCGTACGGACCTTGGGCCGTACCCGTCCCCTTTGCCGCGACGCCCATCGCGGCGTACTGGCCGGCGAGGAACCGAGACGCGAACCGCTGCCCGGGCTCTCCGGTCTCCCGGCCCGCGAGGTAGTCGTCGGCGTAGACGTAGAGGTGGCCGGCCAACTCCTGAGGCGTGATGGTGGCCTGGTAGCGCTCGACGGCCGGTGCCGATGGCGTCGAGGGCGCCGGATCGCTTAGCGGCACGGTGGCCGTGCACCCGGCGGCGAACAGAGCGAGAGTGAAGGAAAGCAGCCGCATCGGGGAAGGATTTGTGAGGGCTTAGACTACTCATCCGGTCCCGACCACGAACTCTCCCTACCACCTCGCGTCCTCGAGGGCGCCGGCCTCGTGCTGCAGTTGACGCCTAGACGCAACCTTCTCGCGTCACAAAGAGGTAACAAACGGAGCGAGCCGAACGGGTCCGCGAACGCCGTGCGCGCCACCTCGGTTTGGGGTGTGCACAGCGTGCGCACGAACAGGCGGCAGCGCGCCGGGTCCTCGTCCTCGAGGCCGTGCGGGCCTGTTTGGGAGCCCTGAACAAGTTGGCACGGAAGATGTAGGAGATGGTGCACGTCCCGTTTGTGGCAGGCCGGTCCACTCGGATTTCTGCCTGCTCTGAACGGGATCTTCAGACGCGCTACCCTACCTTGGGGAGCGTGTGTGTAGCTGCCCTGTTGCGGCGGCTCGCGCGCTCCTCCCCAGGTGCGACCCTTCAATACCCCCCACAACTCACTCCTCAACATGACGAGTACCAATACTCCCGGAGCCGGCATTAGCCGACTCCTTTCTAGCGCAGCCGTCTTGGCGCTCTTGCTGTTTACAGCAGGTGCGGCAGACGCGCAGACGCGCATCTTCGTCGACTCCGACAACGGAGTTGAGACGAACACGGGTGCCAACGCGGGCGTCACGGCCGGCAACGCCGGACCGGTCCGCTCGCTCGATCGCGCCCTCGAGGTCGCTCGCCAGAGCAGCGACTCGAACATTATCTCGATCGAGGCCGGCAACTACTCGCTGACCGAGGACATCGGTGACAACGCCAACGAGTTCAACCTCGCCTTTGAGGCGCGGCCGGACCCGAACGGTGGCGACGTCGTCGTCCTCGATCTCGGTGGAAACACCCGCCAGCTCGAGCCGAACACCGCGAACCCGATCGCGGGCCAGCGCCAGTTCCAGTTCTTGGGCGCCGGCGGCACGTTCCGGATTCAGAACGGCTCGCTCGACTTCCAGAACGGTAACATCGCCTTGGGCGCCGGCCTCGTCGAGTTCGACATCGACGAGATCGAGGTCACGAACGCGGCCGTCACCGGTACGCCGGACTATGACGAGGTCCCGACGCAGTTCACCTTCAACGGCACGACGCTCACCGCAGCAGCCGTGAACCCGTCGGGGAACATCCTCCCGGCGATCATCGACGCTGATGGCTCGGACATCAACATCGACGTGACCTTGACCGGCACGCTCACCAACGTCAACACCCAACTCGGGGACGACGGTGGCGAGGTCGACCTCTTCGTCGGTAGCAACTCGGCCATCTCCGGCTCGATCAGCATCCGCGACGGCAACGGCACCGCCGGTGCTACGGTTGAGTTGGAAGGCGACGGCGTCTTCGGAGACGTCACGGTCGGATCCGGTGCGAGCGTCGAGGTCGAGGACGACCCGACCTTCACCAACTTCGCCCAGACGGGCGGCGACGTGGTGGCCAACAACTCGCGCGCGGTTTTGACCACGCTCGGTGGCTTCGACCGGAGCGGTGGCACCTTCGATGACGAGTTCATCATCGCGTTCGCGGGTACCTCCACGGACGTGGTCACGTTCGCGCCCGGTCCGCAGTTCGACATCACGGGCCTCCGCGTCCTGGGCCGTCGGACCGTCCAGGTCGGCGCTGGCAACAGCTTCGACATCATCGGCGCCGGCGCCACGATCAACGACCCCGACCTCGCGGTCGGTGGCGGCGCAACGCTCGACCTCAACGGAGGCAGCGTCACGATCGCCGGCAACCGGTTCTTCACACCGGACCCCGTCACGAATCTCAACACGGTGCAGAACAGCGACGGCGGCGTCGTCATCGTTGACGGACAGGTCACCAACGGCACGATCGTGTTCGCGGGCCTGCCTGAGAACAACGACGAGGACCCGCTCAACGACATCGCCAACGAGTTCGCGGCCACCCTCGGTGGCGACGGCGTCGTCGACGACGTCCGCGTTGACCGCAACGTCAACCTCGCCCCGACGGCCGACGTCAACTTCGTCGGGACCCTGTTCCTGATCGATGGCAGCGTCATCGCTGACGATGCCCAGGTCTTCAACAATGGCGTATTCATCGGTGAGATCACCGGTGACATCTCGCCCGAAGGCGACGTTGCTGCGGTCGTGGTGGACATCACCAACGACGGCCTCACGCCGCGGATCATCGAGGACGACACCGATGGTGACGGCACCAACGACTCGGGCTTCAACGACGACAACAACCTCTTCGACCTCACCTACATCGATGACCGTCCGAACACGGACGACTTCGGGTTCGTGGGCGAGGAGTTTAGCCCGTCCAACGTCCGCGACTTTACCGTCGACATCCAGAACGGACGCCTTGAGATCCAGAACTTCTTCGACACGGAGACGCCCGGACTCGGCTTTTTCGCTCCAGGAATCGAGGGTGGCTTCATCCAAGGTGACTTCGTCGTCCGTGACGGCCGTCGTCGTGGCGGTGCAGCGGACAGTCCCACGGACACCACGTTCGACCCGATCACAGGCACGTTCGTGCCCAACACCCGGATCGATAACGCGGTCGTGGATATCCAGGACGTGTTCCTCGGTGTGCTCGGAGACATCCTGATCGAGGATGACGCCGTCGTCCAGACGTCGTTCAATGGCGCGCTCATCGCGACGAGCGCCAACAACCAGATCGCGGGCACGTTCAGCAGTGGCGCCTTTAGCAATGGCCTCGTCCTCGGTGGAGACGGCGTCGTGATCACGGGTGCCGGCGACGTTAGCGGCGCCGAGTCCGACATCAACGGAATCATCTTCCTGTCGAGCGTCTTTGTCGGCGACGACGATGTCGACGCGCGGATCGAGAACTTCACCGCCATCGATGCCGCCATCACGGACGGCTCGTCGACGGGGAACACGCTCGAAATCGCGCTCCTCAACGACGTCAACCTGCCCGGGACCCCCCCGGAGGAGGCTGGCAACTTGAACGGCCGGCTCGTCCTCAATGGGACCACGGTCATTCTTGACTCGGGTGTCCACGTCACGGCGGCGGGCTTCCAGCAGATCGACATCCTGAACGTCGGAGACAACACGTTCTTCGTCGAAGGCGCGTCGGACCTCGAGCTCGGCGGCGACGTCATCGGCCTCGGTGCCGTGTGGCTCGCGACCGGCTTCGGCGTCGTCGACGACGCCAACGGAGACGGCGTCGTGGACCTGTCGGACGGCGACCTCGACGGCGACGGCGACGTCGACGGCGCGGACGCTGCGATTGCTCAGGGCATCATCTTCCAGTTCGACTCGAACCAGGACGGCGTGCTCGACGGTCAGGACGAGGTCGCTGGTGACCTCGACGGTGACGGCGACGTCACGTTGGCTGACCAAGAGGTCTACGACCTCGTCGCCAACGTCGTTGCTCCGACCACGATCGTCACCATCGACGACCTGATCGCGATCGCTGCGGCCTCCAACGGCGGTGTTGCGATCGCCGACGGCGACCTCGACAGTGACGGCGACGTCGACCAGGTGGACCAGGCGCTGTTCGACATCGCAGACGTCGACAACGACGGCCAGGTCGATTCGGATGACGCGGACCGCGTTGCGGCCGCTGACCCCGACGGCAACGGCGACGTCGATACCGGTGGCCCCGGCCCCGACTTGGTCGCTGGAGACCCGAACATCGTGAACGACCCGAATGCGGTCGACGATGGAACGGCCGGCGATGCCGACACTGACGGGTTCGACGACTCGGACATCGACCAGGACGGTGACGTCGACGCTGCAGATCAGCTGATCTTCAACGTCTTCGACATTGCGTCGCCTGGCGACGTGATCGACAGCGATGACACCCAGGTGTTCGTCGATGCCGACGGCAACGGTGACGGTCAGGTCGCGACGACCGGTGACATCAACGGTGATGGGTTCGTCAACGCCCGTGACCAGGCGATCGTCAACGCCGCCGATACCAACGACGATGGAGACATCGATCCGGCCCAGGACGTGCTCGCATTTGCGAACGCGGACACGGACGGTGACGGCATCCTCGACGCCATCGGTAACGGAGACGTCGACCTAGACGGCGACTTCGACGCTGTCGACCGCCAGATCATCGCCCGCGCCCTCTTGGGGCTCACGGAGTCGAACACGATCAACCTGCGCGCCCAAGCGGACGTAGACGAGATCACGATCCCGACCTTCCACCCGGGTGACGAG
>NZ_JBARYR010000640.1:0-9016 GCF_049648075.1 Rubrivirga sp.
GTTGCAACCGGCTCGCCGCCGCCGTCGCCTCGTCGTAGTAGACCGTGTACGGGTCTAGCGCGCCGGTCATAGCGCCGATCCCGCTCCGCATCAGCCCCTCCGCATCGACCGCGTCGACGTACTCCGAGGCGAGGGTCTCGTAGACGGTCCCGTACAGCTCGAAGCTCTTGCGGAGCGCGTAGAAGTCGACGTCTTGCGCCCTCGAGGTCGGCGCGAGCAGGACGAGGGCGAGGAGCAGGAGCGGGCGCATGGCGGAGCGGTCGGGGACCGGAGGCTAACGCCGACGCCCGCTCATTCGCGCGGACATGGCGACGAAGAAGGCCGCGCGGGCTCCTGGTCTACGTCATCCCCGCGCAGGCGGGGATCCAGAGCGTACGAAGCTCTCCCGTCTCAGGCCACGCCTCGATAAACGGACGTGCTTCGCCGTCCTCGAGGACGGCTACCGCCGGACGTACTCCAAAAGCTCGCCGTCCACCGACCGGCTGTCGAGGTAGAGCCGGTCGCCCTCGAGGCCGAAGTCTTCCTGTTGGCCGTCGAGGAATAGGACCGGGTACTCGCTCTGGATCCCGCCGCCGTAAACGGCACGGCTTACTTGATACCGACCTGCACGCTCCGTCGTGCCTCGCTGCGTCGTCGTCGATCGCTCAAACGTCCCGCCTCGCGAGAATGTTAGCGTCTCCGACCGCTGCCGCGCCGACGCAGGAACGGTCTCTTGGCACGACGGCGCGCAGTCTCCCGGCCCCGTGATCGTCAAGAGCCGCCACGTCCCTACAAGAGCGGCCGGGTCCTGCGACAGGTCGCCGACGAACAGCATCGTCAGGTCGCGGTCCACGACGTCCGTGTCGCAGGCCGTGAACGAGAGTGTGAGGGCGACGATAGCGAGTACACGAAGCATCGAGGACGGAGCGATGGGGTGTCTGTCAGACTACAGAACGACCTCGAGGTCGCCAATCCACGGGTGCGTGCCTCCTCCTCGAAGACGGCTAGGCCGCGGCGAGCTCCTTCTCGCGCCTCCGCTCCACGACGCCGGTCAGCAGGATGGACAGTTCGAACAGGCCCATCAGCGGGAACGCCATCAGGACCTGGCTCCACGGGTCCGGCGGCGTCAGGAACGCGGACAGGATGAGCACGACGACGAGGGCGTACTTCCGGCCGGCTCGCAGCATGCCCTGCGTCAGCACGCCGAGCTTGGCCAGGATCACGACCACGACGGGCAGCTCGAACAGGATGCCCGCCCCGAACGCCCACGTCAACACCATCGAGAAGTACCTCGAGATGTCGAACTCGTTGACGATCGTGTCCGAGATCTGGAACTGGGCGAAAAACTGGAGCGCGAGCGGCGCGATGATCAGGTACCCGAACGAGATCCCCAGCGCGAAAAAGAACGTCGCGAACACGGACGCGAACCGAAGCCCCTTCTTCTCGTCGGGGTACAGGCCGGGCTCGATAAACGACCAGATCTGGTACACGACGGCCGGCGACGCGATGATCACCCCGGCCGCGATCACGGTCCCGAAGTAGGCGAAAAACTGCCCCGTCACCGTCCGGTTCTGCAGGACGATGTCGACGGCGTCCAGCCGCAGCACGTCGTACATAAAGAACGACGCTCGCGTCGGGCCGAGCAAGAGCGTGTCCATGATCCAGCCCGTAAAGAACAGGCACGCGATCACACAGACGGCGATGGCGCCCAACGCCTTGAAGATGTGCCAGCGCAATTCCTCGAGGTGGTCGAGGAACGGCATCTCGCCTTCCTGCGGCGCCATGTGCGCCGGGACCAGCGGGGCTGGCGGCGGCGTCTGATCCAGCCGGAGAGGTCCCGAGGCGCCGTCGCCGTGCGCGACGGTCTGCTTCGGCGGGCGGGAGCGCCAGACGTCCACGGCTACGCCGTATCGCCCGACGTCGCGGCTCGGGCGCTCTCGCGGAGGTTGAGCTCGAGCAACGACTCGACCCAGAGACCTTCGGCCTCGAGGCGTGCCCGCCCCCCACTCCAGGTAAAGTTGAACAGCGTCACGACGCCGTCGACGGTGAACCCGTCGCTGCGGAGCAGCGCTGCGGCGCGAGCGGCGCTGCGGCCGCTGTTCAAGATGTCATCGACGAGCGCGACCGGCTTCGACCGGTCCAGCGGCCCCTCGACCAGACGACGTCGGCCGTAGGCCTTGCGGCGCTCACGGATAAAGCCGCCTTTGAACGCCTGGCCCGGCTTCCCGTGGGCCAGGACGGCGGTCACGATGGGAAACGCGCCGTATCCGAACCCGGCCACCTGATAGAGACCGCGAGCGCGAAGCCGCTCGGCGAGAACGGCGCCCGCCTCCTCGAACACCTCGCCGTCGAGCATCGGGGTCCGCGTGTCCAAGAGCCATCCGATGGGCTGGCCTCGGGGGTCCGTGATCGCCTCGTCCTCACGGCGCACGAGCGCCCGTTGGTAGAGCGTGTGGCCCAGCTTCGCGAGGGCCGACTCGGGGACGGTGCTGGAGTCGTTCGGCATTGGAGATCGGCGAGACGCGGCGACGGCCGCGCGGCAACATACGGTCAGGCCACCGGCAATCGCCGTGCCCAGTGTGGTCCTTTCGCCGTCGTCCTCGAGGACGGAAAGCAATCGGGAACCACAGGCCGCTAGAACGGCTTCGAGCGTCCGTTCGCGCTCTCGACGGCGCGAAGCGAGCGAGGTTTCACCCCGAGGACGAAGGCGGGAAGACCCGAGGGAACGACCCGGAACGACGTTCGACCTCGAGGGCGTGTGCTCCGCGTCGAGGCCAGCCCAGCGCTACACAAGAGTCCGCCCGCTCCCGGCTGTGGGAGCGGGCGGACGTTCTCCGGGACTGAAGCCGTGCCGTTCTGACCCTGGCCGCCCTCGAGGTCGATTCTTGGCGGCTAGAGGGCATCTCGCTACGGCGTGTAGCGGAGGCCGGCGTAGATGATGCGCTCGTTGACCGCGGCGCCGTAGGCCGTCAGGTTCTGGCTGTTGGTCAGGTTCGTCCCGCCGACCAGCACCGTCACCCCAAAGTCGGGGAGCGCGTAGGTCGCCTGGGCGTCGAGAGAGACGTGGCTCTCGATGAGGCCCTCCGCGAACGGCATCTCGAACATGTAGTCGTCGACCCAGCGGAGGTTGGCACCGTAGCCGAGGGCGCGCGTGACCTGGCCGCTCGCGCCGATGTTGAACTTGTGCTCCGGCGTGTTGAACCCCAGGATCAGGTCGTCGACCTCCTCGATGTCGGCCCAGGCGTAGTTGCCCGCGAGCACGAGGGCCGGGTCGAGCGCGTACTCGAGGCCGACCTGGATCCCCTGCGAGGTGACGGTCTGGTCCGCGTTCAGCCACGTTTGAATCGCCCGCGTTCGGTTGGCGAAGCCCGGTGTTCCGGGGGCGGGCGCGCCGAAGAACTCGGCTGGGTTGGGGGTGCCGCCGGCCTCCCGACCTAGGAACCGACGCGTGCCGATAAAGTCGTCGTAGATGCTCCGGTAGTAGCTCACGTCGGCGAACAGCTTGCCGCCGAGGATCCCCTTGTAGCCGACCTCGACCGAGTTCATCCGCTCCAACCGAAGCGGGTCGATCCGGTCGCCGGGCTGACCGAACGTGGCTGGGACGAGCGAGGCCGTCTCGAACCCCTCAGCCGTGTTGCCAACGAGCAGCAGCCGACCCACGTCGAGGTAGATAAACTGGTCGAGCTGAGCCGGCTGGCGGAAGGCCTGCGAGAAGCTCGCACGGATGGCGTTCTGGCGTCCGGGGCCAAAAGCGTACACGCCCGAGACGCGCGGCGAGAACCGGGCGTCGAAGTTGCGGAACCCATCGACGCGGCCCACAGCCGAGATCTTGAGCGCGTCGTCCAGGAATGCCCGCTGAAGCTGGAGATATCCGCCGTACTCGTCGTTCTCGATCCCATCACGAACGCTCCGCGTGCCGGCAGCAGGATCGAGGAGCGGCGAGTTGGGTCCGTCGGAGTAGAGGGTCCCGTTGGACTCGAGCCGCGTCAGGCGGACGCTGCCGCCGACGGCGGCGTTGACCTCGCCCGGGAGGTCGAACCGGTACTGGGCGTCGGCGTGGTAGATCTGGCCGTCGCTCTCGAAGCGGGGGCTCTGTCCGGGCGTCGTCGAGGCGAGCGTCGCGTCGCGGGCCGTGGCGAACCGGTCCTCTCCAACGGTCGGGAAGATCCCGGCCGTCGCGGCGGCCGCGGCCGCATAGGCGTCCTCGATGGAGGCCCCCGTCAGCCGGGCCTGGGCGAATGCACCGGCGTAGGTCTGACCGTAGACGGTCGCGTAGTTCCGGCCGGCCGGGTCGGCCACGCCGTCAGCGTTGACGTACGGTTGGAGGTTCATGAACGAGCCCAGGAAGCCCAGGTCGTACGTGTCGCCCTGGTCCGAGTCGATCACGTAGGCCCGCGTCGTCCACGCCTCGCCCTCGAGGGTAAGCGCCGCCGTCGAGCCCCCGATCCCGTCGAACGCGTAGCGGTTCGAGCTTTGGTAGATCCCGTTGCCGTTGCCCGTCCGCAGCGCCAGCGTCGCCTTGACGGCGTCCGTGACCAGGTACGACGCCGTCGCCGCGAGCCGGGCCGACCGTGCGCGGTAGTCGGTCAAGACCAGGTCACTCTCGGTGAACCCCGGTGTGAACACGGCACCCTCGAGGCCGAGTTGGCCCAACGTGGTACCGTTGGCGTCGATGACCGTCGCCGGCGTGAGCGCGACGGCCTCGCCGTAGCGGTTGACCAGGTCGGCGCCGCGCGGGTCCAGCGGCGAGCGGACCGAGCCGTCCGGCTCGAAGTTGTCCGCGATCGTCGTCAAGGTCGAGAAGTTGGACGCGATAAAGTCGTCGGCCTCGAAGTAGGACCCGACCACCTTGTAGGCGAACCGGTCGCTCACCTTCTGCGCGAACCGTCCCTGGAACTCGTACATCCCGCGCTCGCCGCCGCGCACCTGGACGGACGGCCCCGTGTGCAGGAACGGACTCAGGGTCTGGAACTGGACGACCCCGTTGAAGGCGTTCGCGCCGTAGAGTGCCGAGTTGGCGCCGTAGACGATCTCCACACCCTCGATGTCGATCTCCGGCACACCGGTCAGGTTGCCGGCGTAGAGCGAGAGGACCGGGTCCATAAAGTCGACGCCGTCGACGAGCTGGATCACGCGCTCGGCCTTGGCGCTGTTGAACCCCCTCGTCGAGATCGACGAGATCAACATCGACGACCGGCTCACATCGACGCCCTTGAGGCGGTCCATGCTGGCCACGATCTCCGTCGACGGCATCCGGGCGAGCTGGGCCGCCCCGACTCGCTCGATGGTCACGGGCGCCTCCAAGATGGTCTCCTCTTGGCGCGAGGCCGAGACCACGACGTCACCGCCCTGGAGCACCTGGGGCTCGAGCACGACCTCGAGGTCGCTCGTCGGGCCGGCCACGGTTACGCGTTGCGTCTCGTACCCCGTGTACGACACGCGCAAGACGCGGGGGCCGTCGGAGAAGTCGACCTCGAGGGCGAACCGTCCGTCGACGTCGGTGGCGTCCCCAACGAACGTCCCGTCCACGATGATGTTGGCTCCGGGGACGGGTCCGAAGTCGGACGCCGTGACGATGCCGGACACGTTTTGAGCGGTGGCAAGCGGGGCCGCGAGCACTACCGCGAGTAGGAGAGCGCGGGAGAGGAGCGTCATGGTGAGGTGTGAGAGGTTGGTGCAGGTGCCGTGAACCGAACTGTCCAGATACCATGAAAGCGCTTCCGAGTCAAGGCGTTACGCGTCATCGCCTCTCGCCGTCCTCCAACACGCTGTCCCCCCGGATCTTCAAGCGGCCGGCGTCCCGCGTGCCAGTTGCTGCTCCATACGTCGGGCATCCGCCGAAAAGCTCCTCGAAGCGAGGTACACGAACGCGGCTGTGAGCAGGAGGGCCGCCGGGACGAGGTACAGCGCGTCGTGAAGCCCGATCGCCCGGAAGGCGTCGGTCATCTCGGTCGCGCCCGCCGCCTCCATCGCGGACGCCGCGAGCCGGTCCGATAGGAACCCGACCACGACCGGCCCGAACGCGCCTCCCAAGAGGTACATCCCGGCGAAGTACAGGGCGACGGCCGTCGCTCGGAGTCGGGGCTCGACGACGTCTTGGATCGCGGGGTACACGCTCGTGTAGTACGCGTACTGGGCCAGCCAGCCGATTCCGAACGGGACCGCAAACGCAACGAGCGAATCGGCTCCGGCGGCCAGTCCGGCCGCCGTCGCTACGGCCGCAATGACGAGCGAGATAGCCCCGTACACCAACCGCCCGCTCTCGGACCGCTTGTACACCGCGTCAGCCAGCCATCCTCCTGCTGTGAGCCCGATCAGGCCCGTCACTCCCACGATCACGCCCGTCGTAACGGCGGCTGCCGTAAGGTCGAGCCCGAAGTAGCGCTGGATCATGGGGACGAGGAACCCGTTGCCGGCGTAGGCCGCGAAGTTGACCGTGATGCCCGAGGCGATGATCCAGACGATCGTCCGGGTCTGCAGAACGGTCCGGACCGGGCGCTCGACCTCGAGGCCGGCGCTCTGGACCTTCTCGCTCGCGCCGCGCGCGGGCTCCTTGATCCGGAACACGAAGAAAGCCAGGACCAGCCCCGGCACCGCGGCCACCACGAACGGCGCTCGCCAGTTTCCGAACGCCTCCACCATCGGCCCGACGGTAAAGAACGCCAAGAGCAAACCGAGCGGGAGCCCCAGCATGAACAGGCCCAGCGCGCGCGACCGTTTTTCCGTCGGGAAGAGGTCTCCGATGAGTGAGTTCGCCGCCGGGGCGTAGCTGGCCTCCCCTACACCGACGCCCATCCTCGCGACCAGGAACGAGCCAAAGCTCCAGGCCGCCGCGTTTGCCGCTGTGAACGCGCTCCATGCCGTCAGGCCCCACCCCATCACGCGGGCTCTCGACCCTCGGTCAGCCAAGCGCCCGAGCGGTAGCCCTGCCACGGCGTACACGAGGGTGAAGGCCGCCGCGATCGTACCAAGCTGCGTGTCGTTCAGTCCCCACTCGAGCCGGATCGGCTCGTTGAGGATGGCCGGGATCGTTCGGTCGTAGAAGTTGAGGAGGTTGGCGAGGAACAGGACGCCCAGGACGCGCCACGCGTTGGGTGCTTGCTTGCCAGTGGAGTCGGGCACGGGCTGATCGGTGATGAAGAGTTAGGGTACGCCGCCGATCCTTCTCGATCAAAAGCGGCGCCAGACCCTGCCTCCGCGACCTCGAGGCCGCTCCCCGCCCCCTTACAGGCGCACGCCCGCCCCCTGAGAAAGGGGACGGGCGCGCTATCCGGGGGACCGTGGCGGCGGTCACCCCAGCTTGGTCCGTCCTCGAGGCCGACGACCTCGAGGACGGGAATCCGCTAGATCAGGTGCCGGCCGAGTAGTCCGTCGCGTAGACGACCTGCTCGTCGGTGAGCGTGTCGATCTCGAGACCCATGGTCTCCAGCTTGACGCGGGCGATCTGCTGGTCGAGCTCCTCGGGCAGATCGAGGACGGTGTTGACCATCTCCTCACCAGCCTCCTTCGACTTGATCAGCTCGAGGTGGGCCTGGAACTGGTTGGCGAAGCTCATGTCCATGACCTCCGAGGGGTGCCCCTCCGCAGCGGCCAGGTTGACCAGGCGGCCGTCGGCCAGGACGTAGATCTTCTTGCCGTTGTCCATCGTGTACTCGCGGTTGTCGTCGCGGATCATGCGGGTGTCCTGCGAGATCTCGGCGAGCTCCTGCAAGTTGAGCTCGACGTCGTAGTGGCCCGTGTTGCAGACGATGGCGCCCTCCTTCATCGAGACGAAGTGCTCGCCGCGGATGATGTCCTTCATGCCGGTCGCGGTCACGAAGATGTCGCCCTCCTTGGCAGCTTGCTCCATCGTCATGACGCGGTTGCCGTCCAGCATCGCCTTGAGCGCGGCCGTCGGCTTGACCTCGGTCACGATGACGTTGGCGCCCATGCCCTTGGCCCGCATCGCGACGCCACGGCCGCAATGGCCGTAGCCGGCGACGACGAAGTTCTTGCCAGCGACCAGCACAGAGCTGGCGCGCAGGATGCCGTCGAGCGTCGACTGGCCCGTGCCGTAGACGTTGTCGAAGTCCCACTTGGTCTCAGCGTCGTTGACGGCGTAGACCGGGTAGCCCAGCTTGCCGTCCTCAGCCATCGCGCGCAGGCGGTGGACGCCCGTCGTGGTCTCTTCCGAGCCGCCGATGATGTCGTCGAGCTTTTCGGGGAAGGCGCTGTGGACGCGGAAGATCAGGTCGGCGCCGTCGTCGAGCGTCGTGTCCGGCGTCTTGTCGATCGTCCGGTCGATGCACCAGTAGAAGGCCTCGGTGTCCTGGCCGTACCAAGCGTAGATCTCGACGCCGTCGCCGTCGCCCTTGGGGCCGAGCGCGAGGGCGGCCGAGACTGCGTCGTTCGTCGAGAGCGGGTTGCAGCCGGACCACGCGACTTCGGCGCCGCAGGCCTTGAGCGTCTCGATGAGTACGGCCGTCTCCTTGGTCACGTGCAGGCAGCCCGTGATCTTGTAGCCGGCGAACGGCTGCGTCTGGCTGTACTCTTCGCGGAGCTTCATCAGCACGGGCATCCGGCTCTCGGCCCACTCGATGCGCTTGCGGCCGTCTTCGGCGAGGGAGAGGTCGGCGACTTTGTACTGTCCTTCCTTGTGGTCCATGGTCTGGCCGGGCGCCCGGCGTGGGTTTCAGGTTTAGTTGAAAGCTAGGGTGCGTCCGTGGGCTCTCGACGGACGGAGTGTGCAAATTCGACGGACGTCGGCCCGTCCTCGAGGGCGGGTCCCCCTCGAGGGCGAGAACCACGCATCGCCTCCGAAGCAGGAGCGGCCTGTTCACACCCTCGAGGGCGAGGACTGCTCAGTGCCACCTTCCAGGCTAGCCCGCCGCGGTGCGAAACGCTTCTTCGAGGTCGGTCCGCTCCCAGGGAAACTCGTCGCGGCCGAAGTGGCCGTAGGCCGCCGTGTTGCGGTACGTCGGGCGCTTGCCGGCCTCGGCCTCGATGAGCCCGAACCGCTCGATGATCGCGGCCGGCCGCAGATCGACGGCCTCGGTCA
>NZ_JBARYR010000641.1:0-2391 GCF_049648075.1 Rubrivirga sp.
GTGGGCCGTCGTGGAGGACCACGATGGATCCCGGTCTCGAGGTCTCGAGGATCTCGCGGGCCAGCGTCTCGGGCGAGCGGTCGAGGAAGTCGCCCGGCATCACGTCCCACAGGACGAGGCGGCGGCCGCTTTGTCGCGACCACCGGATGAGACCCGGCGTGACGCGGCCGTAGGGCGGGCGGACGTCTCGGACCGGGGCGCCCGCGATCTGGTCGAGCGTCGCCTCCGCGTCCTCGAAGGCCTCGAGGACGGGACCGGGCGTCATCCGCCACGCGCTTCGGTGCGGGCCACCGTGGTTCCCGATGCGGTGGCCGTCCTCGAGGATGGCATTCACGAGTTCAGAACGAGCGCGAGCGGGACCGGCCGACAGGAAGAACGTGGCGTGGGCGTCGTGCCGAGCGAGCGTGCCGAGCCAGAGCGGCGTGCCCTCGAGGTCGGGGCCGTCGTCGACGGTGAGGTACAGGAGCGGCCGGCCGTCGGCATCGTGCGTCGGGCCTCGGCCGATCGCGCCGGGGAGTAGGGCTGTCGCTACGCGTGCCGTGGTCGTGTCTCGCAAGCGTTGGACGGACAGCACAGGCGAACGGAAAGTCTTGGCGATGGTACGCCCGTCGTCTTCGAGGGCGGTGCGTCCTCGAGGACGCGGCCTACTGGTCGAGCTGTCGGCCCTTCCATTCGAAGCCGCCCCACGGGCCGAGCAGAAAGGCGAGTAGTGCTTGGGGTGCGTGGACGACCAAGTGGATCGGGTAAGCCGCGAGCAACGGCTCGAGGCCGAACCGCCGGGCGGCAGGGACGAGGACCGACAGGTCGCCGATGGCTTTCAGGGCGAGCGCCACGGCGAGCCACACCCGCAGGCCAGGAACGAACGGGGCCGCGATCATCGTCGCGACGAGCGGGACCATGAACGCGGCGACGCCGGCCAGCATCCACTTGAGCGACGGCGGGTAGTTGGCGCTCTTCGAGGCCCACCGCTTGCGCTGGTGGACGAACGCGTGGACGTCGCGGACGGGCTCCGTCACGACGAGCGCCCTGGGGTCGGAGCAGAACCGGACATCGAGAGGAGTCCCGTAGGCCACCTTCTGCATCAACAGCTCGTCGTCGCCGCTCGTGACGTGGTCGATGCCGGAGAAGCCGCCGAGCGCCTCGAATGTCTCGCGTCGGTAGCCGACGCACGCGCCGTTGGCCAGGCTCGGCCGCCCGACGCCGATGCCGCCCGCTCCGCACGCCATCACGCCGAAAAAGTCGAGCGCCTGGAGACGGACGAAAAGACCGTCCTCGGGGCGGACCTCGAAGGTGACGGGGCCGGACACGAACGCGATCTCGGGTCCCTCGAACTGCGCTGCCATCGAGCGGGCCCACATCGCCGGGACGACGCAGTCGGCGTCCGTCGTCAGGATGATCTCGCCTCTCGCGTGGATGACGGCCTTCTCGATCGCCCGCTTCTTGTGCGCCCGGTCGCGCCGGCGGTTCTCGGGGACCTGGACCAGCCGGAGCTGCCCCTCGCCTTCGGACTCGTCGTCCTCGAGGACGGGACCGGCCAGGGCCGGGGTAGCGCGCATCCGCTGGCGGACGCGCTCGGCGGTCCGGTCGCTGCTGTCGTCGTCCACGACGATGATCTCGAGGCGGTCGGCCGGGTAGTCCATCGCGAGGATCGAGTCGACGCATGGCCCGATCGTCTCCTCCTCGTCGCGAGCGGGGACCACGACCGTGATCGTCGGCAACCGATCATCGGCCTCGAGGGCGTCCGTTCGGCGCGCCTCGCGCTGGAAGCCGACGGCCCACGATGCGAGACGGGCCACGTACCCGAGCCCGGCGATGCACAGCAGGACGCCCCAGATCGTGGTCACGCCTCGGCCTCGAGGACGGGAGCGGACGACGCGCGACGGCGGAGCTGGAGCTGGAGAAGGAACGGGGCTCCGACGAGCGCAGGCAACAGCAGGTTGAGCGCGAACAGGGCGAGCGACGCGTCGAGGGCGGCCGCGGCCGGGACGCCGTACGCACCCATGAAAAAGACGGCCGCGCCCTCTCGGACGCCCAGGTCGCCCAGGGTCACCTGGGGCACGGCGCTCTTGGCAAAGAAGATGAGCGCGACGCTCAGCCACAAACCGCTCCACGCTGCCTCCGGGGCGACGGCGTGGGCCAGCATGACGAACTGTCCCGAGAACACGACGTAGCGAAGGCTCGAGAGGGCCAAGAGCATCACGCCCTCCTCGCGTGGGATCTTGCCGAACGCCGACACCGCTCGCTCGACGGGCTTCCACGGCAGCAGCGTGGTCACGATCGTCCGCGCCACGCTGGGAAACAGGACCAGAATGAGGATCGCGCCGGTCGCGATCGCCCCGAGAGCCGTGACGGTCGGCCACAGCGGCGAGGGCGAGGCGACGGCCGAGAGGT
>NZ_JBARYR010000642.1:0-2402 GCF_049648075.1 Rubrivirga sp.
CCGGGGACGGCGGCGAACGCGACGTGCGTGTCGGTGTCGGTGTTGCCGTGGCCGGGGAAGTGCTTGAGCGTCGCCAAGACACCGTTGCGCTGGGCGCCGCGGACGTAGGCGCCGGCCAGCTCGCCCACGCGCTCGGGGTCCTCCCCGAACGAGCGCGTGTTGATGATCGGGTTTGCCGGGTTGTTGTTGACGTCGGCGACGGGCGCGAACAGGACGTTGATGCCTTGGGCGCGGGCCTCGAGGGCGGTGACGGCCCCGCCGGTCTCGGCGAGAGCCTCGCTGTCGGCGGCGCCGTAGGCCATGGCGGCCGGGAGCTCGGTAAAGTTGGACGACCTCGTCCCGACGCCCCACTCGTAGTCGGCCGTGAAGAAGAGCGGCACGTCCGTCCTCGAGGACAGGCGCGTGGTGACGGACAGCACCTCCATCGGCGCCGTCCGACGGCTGATGTGGAACCCGCCGATGCCCATCCGGGCCAGACCGTCGGGATCGCGGACGGCCCCGAGCTCGACGACGAAGAGTTGGGCGACGCGCTCCTCCAGGCTCATCCCGGCCAGCGTCGCGTCCACCCACGCTTCGGCCTCGAGGTCGGAGACGCCCGCCGGTGCAGGAAAGTCGCGGTAGGGCGCGAGCCACACGTCCATCGAGTCCTGGGCCGCGGCCTCGAGGTCGACCGCGGCCGGTTCAGCCTGGACCGTCTCGTCCTCGAGGACGGGCTCGTCCCCCGCGTCGGTCCATCCGACGGCGCCGGCGAAGGCGGCGGCTCCGGTCAAAAGAAGGGCAATGGCGAGGCGCATGGTCCGGGGGGAACGGGGTGGCCGGGTATCTTTCGTGCACCGGCGCAGGCCGACCCAGCCCCAACACGACCGATGATAGACCGTCTCCGAGGCGAGTGGCAAGAACTTCGCGCCTCCGTCGCCGGCCTCAGTCCTAACGCACGCCGCGCCGCCATCGTGCTCATCGCGGCGACGCTGCTGGTGCTGGTCCACTTGCAAGTCGGGAGCCGCCGGTTCTACCGGTTCACGCTCGACAACCCGCTCGGCTTCGAGGAGGCGGCCTTCGGGGCCTGGGCGTGGTGGTTCGGGACGCAGGGCATTTTTGGGTTCGTCGTCCCGGCGGCGATCCTGCTGCTCGCGTTTCGGTGGACCCCGCGGCAAGCCGGGTTGGGCCTGGGCGACTGGAAGCTGGCGCTCGGCATCACGGCGCTCTACCTGCCGCTCGTCGTGATCGGAACGTGGATTTTGACCGACGGCACAGGATTCCAAGAGCAGTACCCGCACTACCTGCCGGCGCGCGACGACTGGGGCATCTTCCTCACCTACGAGGCGCTCTTCCTCTTCTACTGGATCGGGTGGGAGTACCTGTGGCGAGGGTTCGTTTTGTTTGGGACGGCGCCGGCCATCGGAGCGCCGCTCGCGATCGTGGTGCAGACGGTCCCGTTTGCCATCCTGCACGCGCAGAAGCCTCCGGCCGAGGCCTACTTGTCTGTCCTGGGCGGCTTGGCGCTCGGCGCGTTGGTGTGGCGCTGCCGAAGCTTTTGGATCGCCGTCCCGATCCACGCGGCCCAGATGCTGATCCTGGACTGGTGGGCGACGATGCGCCACCGGACCGGCGCCGAGGGAATCGGCCTTGAGGCCCTTGCGCAGGCACTCGGGGGAACGTAGGCTGTGCCGTCGTCAACCACGAGGCTGCCGATGCGCGCTCTCATCCTGTCGATGGTCGCCGCCGGAGCGGTGGCCCAGCCGTCGTTCGTCACTGAGGTCTCGGCCGATCAGCAGGCCTACACCTACGGCGAGGCGATCACGGTCACTTACGTGCTCCGCAACGAGGGCGACGCGACCGCGACGGTCCACGCCGATGGCAGCTGCTACCCCGGCCTCGAGGTCGCGCCCTCGGTGTGGCTGACGGACCTCCCCTGCACGCTCGGCCAGGAGCCCGTGACGGTCGAGCCCCGCGGCACGTTCACAGCAACCTGGGTCGTGGACCCGATTCGAGTGGGAGCCCCGGTCCAGGACGGCCCGCAGACCTGGACCGTGTGGCTCCGCGGGCCGTGTGGCTTGAACGGAGAGGGCCAGGAGTTCTACACCGGGACCCAGGACTTCCAGTGCGACGTCTCCGCCCAGGTCGACCTCGAGGCCCCGCGGTTCGAGGGCGGAGGCATTGTCGTCGAGTACGCCGTCGCTGATGCGGACTCGGCCGCCGCGCTGCGCCGCGAGGTCGGCGCGTCCGTCCTCGACTCGACGGCTTCGGCACGCTTCGTGACCGAGCTGTGGGCCGTCGAGGGCGAGCCCGTCGAGGACGTCGCGGCCGTGCTCGAAGCCAGCGGCGTCGTCGGTGCCCGCGTCAACCGCCACGTTAGTCCCTCCCGCGAGTTCGCGGTGAGCGCGGCCCGAGGTCTCGAACGC
>NZ_JBARYR010000643.1:0-3451 GCF_049648075.1 Rubrivirga sp.
CCGCATTGTCGGCCCGATCGCGGACCTGCTCGTCGCGAACGACCAGCGCGACCGCGTCACCGCCGAGGCATTCGTCGCCCACGCCGTCTTGCACGAGCTCGCACACGGTCCTCCCACCTCGAGCTTGGCCCTCGACGAGGCCGCCGCCGACGCCCGCGCCATCCTGCTCGCTGCTCGCCTCGCCGACCTCGAGGCCGGCGACGATCCTGACGCCGAGTTTCCCGCCCTCGAGGTCGCCACCGCGACCTACGCCGCGTCCGTCTTCCGAGCCGTCCGGTTCGGCGCGGCCGGGCCTCGAGGCCGCGCCCACCTGATCGTGTTCAACCGCTTGCGCGACGCGAGCGCCCTCGAGGTCGTGGGCAGCCGGTGGCGCGTCGAGACCTCGCGCGTTCGCCCCGCCCTCGAGGCGCTACTCGCCGACCTAGAAGCCATCGAGGACGAGGACGCCTCCGACGCATTCGTGCAGCAATGGGGCCGCACGTCGGACGTGTTGGTCCAGGCGCTCGATGCCATCGACGCCGCGGGCATTCCGGCCGATGTCGTCTTCGAGGTCGAGACGACGGCGGGGCCGCGATAGCTTCCGAGACCGGACCTCCCACCCCATGCGCCTCGAAGACCTCACCGTCGTCGTCCCGACCAAGAACGAGACGGCCAACGTCGGCCCGTTCCTCGCGAGCCTGCACCCGGACGTCGAGCTCATCGTGGTGGACGCGAGCGACGACGAGACGCGCGACCTGATTCACGAGCTCCGGCCTGAGCGGACGACGGTCATCTTCGACACGGGCACGATCCCCGAGGCGCGGCAGATCGGCTTGGAGGCCGCCATGACCGAGTGGGTCCTGTTCACCGACGTCGACATGTCGTTCGGGGACGACTACTGGACCGGGTGGCAGTCGATCGACCTGGGTCCCAAGGCCGGCGCGATGCAGGGCGCCAAGTTCTCCGCCGACGACGAGTACCGGACGTACTACAAGCTGTTCTCGTTCGGCATACGCGCGATGTCGTGGCTCACGATCCCGGCCGGCTCGGGCTCGAACATGATCTTCCGCCGGACGGCGCTCTTGGAGGCCGGCGGCTTCGACCCCAAGCTGACGGCCAACGAGGACATCTACGCCCTATGGGTCGTCCGCAAGGCGGGCTGGCGCGTCGGGTACTCGGGCGCGCTCCGGGTCTTCGAGCGGGACCACCGTCGCCTGCGCCAGGGCCGGGCCAAAAAGACGCTCCACGGCTGGATCCGCCCGCTCATGCTGTTCACCGGCATCGGCGACGACCGCGTGCGCGAGTCCAGCTGGGGCTACTGGAAGGAGGGCGAGGACAAGGAGTAGCGCGCCCTCGAGGGCGAGAGTCAGCGGCCCCGTCCCTGCCACCCCGACCGAGGAGCGACGGCGCCAGCCGAGGAGGCCCTGGCTCGACGATGTCTCAGGACACGACCTCGAGGCCGAGAACCTCGAGGCCGAGATCGCCGCACCGAACGCGCCGACGCCGAGGCCGTCCTCGAGGACGGTTATTCCCCCTCGTAGAGGTTCGTGCCGTCGCCGTCCTCGACCGGGACCCCGGCCTCTGACGGCTCGAGCCGCTCCGGCGCGTCGATCTCCGTGCCGACGCCGCCGGTCGTCTCACCGCCGCGCTGGCTCATCAGGAAGACCGCGAACAGCAGCGCGATCACAGAGACGATCAGGAGCGCGATGCCGAAGGGGCTCTTTCGTTTGTAGGAGGTGTCAGCCATGAGGGGGGAGTCGGAGAGGGGCCCCCTAAACGGGCGTCGGCCCCGTAGAGGTTTCCTGCGCTCAGCCGGGATCGTCCTGAGCCGCCACCCGCAACCGGTCCTCCGCCAAGTCCTCCTGGCGGCCCTTCCACAGCGGCGACCCGTCGGGCTCAGTACGCCGGTCGCAGTAGACCTCGACGCGAACGCCTTCGGGATCGCGGAAGTAGCACTGCCACGCGATCTGCGCCTCCTGCAAGTCGACCTCGAGGCCGTGCTCTCGCAACCGCTGCACCAGCGCCCACAGCTCGGCCTCGTCGCTCGCCTCCCACGCGAAGTGGTCGAACCGGCCCGACGGCCCCGGCGCCGCGCCCGACCTCGATTGGCGCAGCACCAAGCGGTGGTGCATCCCGTCGTCGGCGCCGCCCGAGATGGGCTGATCGTCGGTCAGAAAGGCGTAGTGGCTCTGGTCGTCCGTCGCGCGCTCGCGGACGGTGAGGCCCAGGACGTCGGTGTAGAACGCGGTCTGCGCGTCGAGGTCGGCGACGTCGAGTCGGAGGTGTCCCAGGCGGAGCGGCATCGGTCAGAGCGGAAGGCTCGCCGTCCGACCTCGAGGTCGGCGCGGGGTTTCCGAAGTCGCCCTCGATGCGTCCGGTCTCTCGGCCTCGAGGACGGGCTACGCCGCCAGGACCAACGCGATGGCGAGCGGGGCCAACCCGACCACGACCGACAGCACCACGAACGCCACCTGCGGCCACGCCACCGACCGCAACTGCGGGCCGGCGGGGACGATCTCGTAAGGGGCTTCGGACGGGGGAGGCATCGACTCGGAGGGGACTGGCTGAGTAGCCGCGGGAGAGACTACTGGGGTATCGGTGATCGGTTGGGGTTCTGAACCGGCTCCACCGACTCTTCCCGCCGCCGCCCCGGCACGTTGACAAACACCGGCACGTTGGCAAACAAACGCACCGGAACGGCCGGGGGTTACAGGCGCTACGCCGTCATGCCACCGTCGACGGTGAGTTCGGCGCCGGTGATGTACGAGGCGTCGTCGGAGACGAGGAACGAGACGGCTGCCGCGATCTCGTCGGCGGTGCCGTAGCGACCGAGCGGGTTCATCCCCGCTAACGTCTCCGCAAACGGATTCTTCTCCGGGTCGGCCGGGTTCATGTCCGTGTCGATGGCGCCCGGGTGGACCGTGTTGACCGTGATCCCGCGACCGCCGAGCTCCTTGGCGACCGCCTTGGCCAAGACGGTGACGCCGGCCTTTGTAGCGCCGTACACCGCGTTGCCCGGCATCCCGACCTTCCCGACGACCGAGCCGATGTTGACGATCCGGCCGTTGTCGCGCAAGTGCTTCGCCGCCTCGCGGATGGTCACGAACGAGCCCCGCAAGTTGATGTCGAGGTTGGCGTCGTAGTCCTCGTCCGAGAACTCGTGGACGGGGCCGGTCTTGTAGACGCCCGCGTTGTTGACCAGGATGTCGAGGCCGCCGTGGTCTCGGACGACCTGGCGAACGAGGGCCGCGCCCGCATCTGGCCCGGACGCGTCCGCTTGATAGGCCTGGGCGGTGCCGCCGGCCGACGTGACCTCGTCCACGACAGCCTGGGCCGCGTCGGGCGAGGAGTTGTACGAGAGGGCGACGGTCGCGCCGTCGGCGGCGAGCCGCTTGGCCGTGGCGGCGCCGATGCCGCGACTTCCGCCGGTGACGAGGGCGACTTTTTCTGCGAGGTCAGACATGAGATATGG
>NZ_JBARYR010000644.1:0-5541 GCF_049648075.1 Rubrivirga sp.
AACTCGTCGCGGCCGAAGTGGCCGTAGGCCGCCGTGTTGCGGTACGTCGGGCGCTTGCCGGCCTCGGCCTCGATGAGCCCGAACCGCTCGATGATCGCGGCCGGCCGCAGATCGACGGCCTCGGTCACGATCTCGGACAGGCGGGCGTCGGTGAGCCCGTCGCGGGCGGTCCCGTTGGTCTCGACACGGATCGAGACCGGGTCCGCGACGCCGATGGCGTAGGCGACCTGGACCAACGCCTCGTCAGCGAGCCCGGCGGCGACCAGGTTCTTGGCCACGTGGCGCGTGGCGTAGGCCGCGCTGCGGTCGACCTTGCTTGGGTCCTTGCCGCTGAACGCGCCGCCACCGTGGGCGCCCTTCCCGCCGTAGGTGTCCACGATGATCTTGCGGCCGGTCAGCCCGGTGTCGCCGTGAGGACCGCCGATGACGAACACGCCGGTCGGGTTGACGTGCAGGATCAGGTCGTCGTCGACCAACTCGCTCGGGAGAACAGCGGGCAGGACGTGCTCGCGGACGTCGGCCTTGATTTGCTCGAGGGCGGCATCGTCGTCGTCGCCCAGGTCGTCGTGCTGGGTCGAGATCACGACGGTGTGGACGCGCTTGACGGTCCGGTCGTCGTCGCCGTACTCGAGCGTGACCTGGCTCTTGGCGTCGGGCCGGAGGTACGTCATGACCTCGCCGGCCTTGCGGACCTCGGCCAACCGCTGGACCAACCGGTGCGACAGCATCAGCGCCAGCGGCATGAGCGTCTCCTCGTCCTCACGCGTGGCGTAGCCGAACATCATGCCCTGGTCGCCGGCGCCCTGTTCTTGGTGGAGGCCCTGGTTGTCGTCGACGCCCTGGGCGATGTCGGCGGACTGCTCGTGGATGGAGACCAGGACGCCACAGCTGCGGGCGTCGAACTGCAACAGAGGGTCGGTGTAGCCGATCTCTTCGATGGTCGTGCGCACGACCTCCTGCACATCGACGTAGGTGTTGCTCGTCACCTCGCCGGAGACGACGACGAGCCCCGTCGTGCACAGCGTCTCGATGGCGCACCGGCTGGAGGGATCGCCCTCGAGGAAGGCGTCCAGGAGGGCGTCGGAGATCTGGTCGGAGACCTTGTCGGGGTGTCCCTCCGAGACGGACTCGGATGTAAAGAGGGTGGCCATGCGGGAAACGGATCGTCGGTGCGAAGGGCCCGGAAGGTAGGAGCGCCCTCGAGGTCGGGGCCACCCGCGAACGTCCTCAGAGGAGCGGGCGCATCCTCGCGGTCGGAACCGCCGTAGGAAGTCGAATCCGCACCAGGGCGGGAGCGTAAGAGACGCGTCGGTCGTGTTGTCCTCGGATTGCCCGTTTCGGGCGCCGGGCGTAGCTTGACCGGCCGCTCGCGTTTTTGCGAGCCCCCCTCTGCCCTCCTGCCAGCCCACCCTTTACATGGCCGCCGAGAACACCGAACAACGCATCCAAGAGATCATCGTCGAGAAGCTCGGCGTGGACCCCTCCGACGTCGTCCGCGAGGCGTCGTTCACCAACGACCTCGGTGCGGACTCGCTCGACACCGTCGAGCTCATCATGGAGTTCGAGAAGGAGTTCGACATGACGATCCCCGACGAGGACGCCGAGCAGATCGGCACCGTCGGCGACGCCGTCGACTACGTCGACTCGAAGAAGGCGTAACGCCGCTTTGGGGTCTCGGCCCCGTCCCCAACAGGTTGCCGGCGGCGTGCTCACGTGCGCCGCCGGCCGTCGTACAGGCCCATGCCCCAGCCGTCCCTAGACCGCCGCGTCGTCGTCACTGGCCTCGGTGCGCTCACGCCCATCGGCGAGACCGTCCCCGAGTTCTGGGACGCCATGATGGCGGGCGAGAGCGGCGCCGGGCCGATCACCAAGTTCGACGCGAGCGAGTACCCGACGCACTTCGCCGCCGAGGTCAAGGACTTCGACGCGGCGACCGTCGTCGACAAAAAGGACGCGCGGCGGATGGACCCCTTCGCCCACTACGCCATCGCCGCGGCCGACGAGGCCCTCCAAGACGCGGGCATCGACTCGTCCTCGATGACGGAGGACGAGCAGAACTCGACCGGCGTCGTGTTCGGGAGCGGGATCGGCGGGATGAAGCTGTTCCAGGACCAGGTCGTGACGTTCGCGCACCACGGGCCGCGGCGGATCTCGCCGTTTTTCGTCCCGATGATGGTGATCGACCAAGCGCCCGGCCTGATCGCGACGCGGCACCAGTTTCGAGGTCCGAACTACGCGACCGTCTCGGCGTGCGCGACGAGCAACAACGCCATCGGCGACGCCTGGATGTTGATCCGCCTAGGCTTGGCCGAGACGATGGTGGCCGGAGGCACGGACGCCTCGATCACCCAGATCGGGCTGGCCGGCTTCGGCAACATGAAGGCGCTCTCAACGCGCAACGACGACCCGCAGACCGCGAGCCGGCCGTTCGACGCCAACCGCGACGGGTTCGTGATGGGCGAAGGGGCGGGCGCGCTCGTCTTGGAGAGTCTGGAGTCGGCGCGCGAACGCGGCGCGACGATCTACGCCGAGGTCGCGGGCGTCGGGATGAGCGACGACGCGTACCACATCTCGGCTCCTCACCCCGAGGGCCTGGGCGCGCGGCTCGCGATGCGGCAAGCGCTCAAGACGGCCGGGTTGGAGCCGGAGGACGTCGACTACCTCAACATGCACGGCACCTCGACGCCGCTGGGCGACGTCGCGGAGACGAAGGCGATCAAGGCGGCCTTCGGCGACCACGCCTACAACATGAACCTGTCCTCGACCAAGTCGATGACGGGTCACCTGCTCGGTGCGGCCGGTGCCGTCGAGGCCGTGGCCTCAATCCTGGCCATCAAGCACAACCGCGTCCCGCCGACGATCAATTTCGAGACGCCGGACCCGGACTGCGACCTGAACTACACGTTCAACGAGCCCCAAGACCGCGACGTCAAGGTGGCGTTGTCGAACGCGTTCGGGTTCGGCGGCCACAACACGTGCGTCGTGTTCCGCCAGGTCGAGGACGAGTAGGTCCGTCCTCGAGAGCCGCCGGCGACGCAGCCAACGAGCCATGGACGAACGACCTCGAGGACGCTACGCTCCGGTCTCCAGACGCCACAGCGCCCCGACGACGTGGTCCACGCCGCGCTTGAGGTGCCGGCGGTACGTGCTAAACGGGATATCCAGGTTTTCGGACGCGACCGCCTGCGTCGGTGCCGGCTCCAGGTACGTCGCCTCGAGGACGCGGAAGTAGCCCCGCTCGCGAGGGCCGGCCTCGAGCTGCCGCGCGGCCTCGAGGACGAGGTTTCGCAGCACGCCGACGGCGTCATCGCTGGACGACTCGGCGAGTGCCTCGCGCACCATGCGAGACCGAGTGAGCGGGTTGTCGACCAGGCGGTGCGGACGAGCGTACGTCTTGAGCGCCGCGAGGGCGGCGGCAGCGAAAGCGTCTTGGCTGAGGACGACCACTGTCGCGGGCACCACCGGCAGGACGGGATCGGACGGGGCCTGAGCGGCGAGCGCCTCAAGCCAGGCGTCGGGTGGCGTCGCGCGCCAGTCCTTCCCGAACGCCGCCGGGCCGTCCTCCATCTCGGCGCTCTCCCAGCGCGTGATGCCGACGAACGCCAAGACCATGCTCCACAGGTCCGGCTCCGTCGTCATCAGGACCGAGGTCGCCAGCGACGGCGTCGACAAGTAGCGCTCGACGGTACGCTCGAAGACCAGGCTCTGGACGGCCGAGACGCCCTGCCCGGCCTCGAGGTCGAGCCATGACCGGAACAGCAACGTCCGCTCGCCGGGCCGCACGCTTACGCCACCGTCCCACGCAGCTGCGGCCACGGGGTCGGCAGAGAGACTCTCGCCCTCGAGGGCGCCGAGGTCGAGCGTGAGCAGGAAGCCGGCCGGGTCGCCGGCGGTCGTACGAAAGACCTCGACGCCCTGGGGGTGCCGTCGCATCCAGCCCGCCACCCGCTCGGCCTCGAGGGCGGACTGATGCTGCGCGATCCCGGCCTCGAGGACGTCGATGTCGCCATCGCGGAGCGGCCCCGATCCTTCGAGGTCGGCGTCGGCCCAGGCGCTCTGCAGCCGCGTCAGGAGCGGCCGGACCAGCGCGTGGTGGCGGTACAGGTCGACGTAGTCGGAGAGCGCACGGCGGCGAGCGGCTTCCATGGTCGCCTGCCGCAGTCGCCGAGCGTAGGCACGGCGGGCGCGAGCGTGGACCTGGGCGTAGCGCTCCGGGTCTCGCCAGCGGAAATCGGCCTCGACGGTTTCGCGGACCACGTCGTGCAGTCGGACTCCGTTGGCGCCGGACTCCACGAAGCCCAGGCCCCGCAGCCAGGCGAACACGTCGTCTGTGGAAGGACCATCCGGCTCAGATGACGACCACAACTCGTCGAGAAGGGGGACCGTCAAGGACGGCACCACGGACGCGGCCTCGAGGGCGACGCGGTGTCCGGCCGAGGGGGCCGCGGACGCGAAGCGAGAGAGCAGGTCCGCGAGCAAGTCCGGCGCAGACGTCGGGTCGAACGCCACGCCGCCGGACTGCCGGACGTGCTCGGCCACCAACGTCAAGGCCAGCGGGTGTCCGTGCGTGAACCCGAGCACGTGGTCGTGCGCGTGGTCCGGGATGCCTTGCGCGTCGAGGTAGGTCGCGGCCTCGAGGGCGGTCAGGTTCCGAAGCGGGACCACGACGGCTTCGCCGGCCCACGAGCGCCACTCGGCAGACGGGCGGTTGCGGCCCGCGATCACGATGAGGTCTCCGTCCTCGAGGGCGGGCAAGAACGAGCGACGGAGCCACCCGTCGAGGGCGTCGATCCGTTCGTAGGTGTCTACGAGCAGGACGCGGCGACCGGTAGGCGAGCCGAGGGCTGCTTCGGCGGCGGCCTCGAATGCGGCGGGACGGGCCTCGAGGTCGCGTCCGTCGAGACGCCCCACATGGGCGCCGGCCTCGAGGGCGAGGCGGGCGACCTCGTCCAGAAGCGTCGTCTTGCCGATCCCCCCCGGTCCGTAGACGTGCGCCAAGTGGAACGGGAGCGATGGCGCCTCGAGGGCGGCCGCGAACTGGCCCAGTTCGACCTCGCGCCCGACGAATCGGGCATGGCGGGCGGCCGCGATGCGATCGCCGAGACTCGTATGTACAGAGGGCATGTAGGGGTTTTCCTATGTCGTTGTAAGACTTCGGCCTACGGACATCTTACGCATGTGAGCACAGATTGAGCACTGTCTGACCTTCCGCTCAGGAGACACAGGCTGTTCCTTACGTACATCTCTGCCTGCCCTCTCACCTTCTACCGCTCAATGACCCCGTTTCGAACTCTTCTCGTCGGTGCTGTGACCGCCGGCTCCATCCTGACCGCTGGGCTCCTGGCCCCGCCGTTCTCGGATGCGTCCAGCCACCGCGAGGCTCCGCTGATCGCGGACGACCCGCTGGCGGACACCACCGATGTCTACGCCTACCGCACGCCGGGCGCGGAGACGGTAACGATCATCGCCAACTACATCCCGCTCTCGCACCCGGACGGCGGCCCGAACTACAACCACTTCGGCGAGGACATCCGCTACGAG
>NZ_JBARYR010000645.1:0-2003 GCF_049648075.1 Rubrivirga sp.
GCGCTCGCTCGAGCGGCCAGTCCTCGAGGTCAGCCTCAGAGAGGCCGGGGCCGGTGCGGACGAACCCGCGCCGGTCGCGGGCCAGGTTGTCCGGCAGCCAGTCGGTGCGGGGCGCGGCGCCGATGAACACGAACAGGAAGCTCGTCTCGACCGTCTCCGTGGCCCCGCCCTCGCCCTCGAGGACGACGCGCTCGAGGTGGTCCTGCCCCCGGCACTCCGCGACCTCCGTGTGGAGCCGGACGTCGATCGACGGGTGAGCCTCGATGCGGTCGACGAGGTACTGGCTCATGCTCTTGGCCAGGTTGCCGCCGCGGACCAGCACGCTGACCTGGTCGGCGTAGTCGGCGAAGTGGAGCGCGGCCTGGCCCGCCGAGTTGCCCGCCCCGATGACCAGGACGTGCTCGCCGCGGCAGTTCAGGGCCTCGGTCATGGCCGCGCCGTAGTAGACGCCGGCGCCCTCGAAGCGCTCGGCGCCGTCCGCCGGAAGGCGGCGCCACTCGACGCCCGTCGTCAGCATGAGGGCATGGCACGAGATCTCGCGGTCGCCGCCCAACTCCAGGATCTTGTACGGCCCCTCGGTCCGCAACCCCTCGACCTCGACGGGCGCCAGGATCTCGACGCCGAACCGCTCGGCCTGGGCCACGCCACGCCGCGCCAGATCGGCGCCGCTCAGGCCCGACGGGAAGCCGAGGTAGTTCTCGATCCTCGAGGACGTCCCCGCTTGCCCGCCCGGCGCCTGGCGCTCGAGCATGACCGTCCTAAGCCCTTCGCTCGCCCCGTACACGGCCGACGCGAGCCCGGCCGGACCGCCTCCGACGATGGCCAGGTCGTAGAACTGCCGTTCGGCCGTTTGCCGCAGCCCGATCGCCGAGGCGACTTGGGCGGGCTCGGGCTGCTCGATCCGCGTCCCGTCCTCGAGGACGACGAGTGGCAGCTTGGAGTCGCCGGCGAGCTCGCGCGCCTCGTCCGACCGCTCGACGTCCTCGAAGCGGTATGGCACGTTGTTGCGAGCGAGGAAGTCGCGCAGGCGGTGGCCCTGGGCGCTCCACCGGTCGCCGATCAGGCGCAGGCCGCCGTAGCCCGGCCGGTAGGCGCCGCGCCAGTCCTCGAGGAGATCATCGAGCGTCGGGTAGAGCTTGCTCTCGGGCGGGTCCCACGGCTTGAGCAGGTAGTAGTCGACGCGGCTGTCGTTGATGGCCGAGATCGCGGCGTCGGTGTCGGCGTAGGCCGTCAGCAGCACGCGCTTCGTGGCCGGCGTCTTGTCCGCGACCTGGCTCAGCAGGCCGACGCCGTCGAGGCCGGGCATCCGCTGGTCCGAAAGGACGAGCGCGATCGGGGCGCTCTTCTGGAGGAGCTCGTCGACGGCCTCGATGGCCTCGGCGCCGGACGTGGCGCGGAGCACGCGGTACCGGTCCCCATAGCGGCGGCGGACGTCGCGCGCGACCGCACGGATCACGTCCGGGTCGTCGTCGACACACAGGATGGCGGGTTTGGGGGCGTCGGCCATGAGGAGGGGAGGCGTCGAGGTCGGACGCCAGGCCGTGCGCCGGGTTCGCGTCTTGGGGTCGGGCGTCGAGGACGCGCGTCAGCGGTCCGCCAAGAAGTCCGCGACGATCTGCGCCGTCTGAGCAGGGCTCTCCTGCTGCGGCGCGTGGCCCACACCGGGGAGTACACGGACGGTCGCGTCCGGGAGCCCGCTCTGCCATGCGGGGACGGCCGACGGGCTCAAGATTCGGTCCTCGGTCCCCCACAGGACCAACGTCGGTTGCTCGATCTCTGGGAGGACCGGCCGGAGGGCGTCGGCCTCGAGGGCGATCCGTCCGAACAGGTCGCGCAAGAACGGCGCGCGGCGGGCGTAGTCGTGGGCGAGCACGTCCCGGGCTGGGCCGGGAATGTCCGGGTCGGAGACGAACACCAACTCGAACAGCCGGTCGAGCTCGGCGCGCGTCGTCGGGACGAGCGGGAGTTGACCCCGGGCCAGGAGGGAGTCGAGGGCCGTGGGC
>NZ_JBARYR010000646.1:0-1544 GCF_049648075.1 Rubrivirga sp.
TGTGGGAGAGGCGGGACTCGAACCCGCACGTCCTTTCGGACACCAGCTCCTAAGGCTGGCGTGGCTACCATTACACCACTCTCCCAGCACCGGTCGGGAACCGAGCGCGGAACCGGAAAGGTCCGACATCGAGGGCGCCATGTGTGGTCGTTCACACGATCTGCGTGACCCCGTCCTCGATGGGTCGTCCTCGAGGGCGGATTGTGGTGACTCGGCCTCGAGGGCGGACTTCGGCGAAGGGTGGGTCATGAACCCGCCCCTCTTCATGAGTCGTTCTCGCGCTCCATGAGTCGTCCCCGCGCAGGCGGGGACCCATGCGGTGCCGCCTGTGCCCTCGGGGCCGATGTCGACCTCGAGGATGACGCCCCGGTCTGCGGCCTCGAGGCCGGTCACGCACCGGGACCCCCTTTCCCAAGCGGAGAGGAGACGTCGCTTGCGCCCTCGCGATCTGCACCACAGACAGCACCTTCTCGAGGTCGACAGTCGCCCGTCCTCGAGGACGCTACCTCGTGAGCAACTCAACAATCGTCGGCGTGACGTCCAAGAGCGAGCGGCACGACGAGAACGCGTCGGCCCCGGCGCCCCAGGCCACGAGCGGGACGGGGTGGCGCGTGTGGCTCTTGGTCCCCAGGTCCTCGATGTTGCCGTGGTCGCTCGTGATCAACAATACGTCGTCCGGTCCCGCGGCCTCGAGGACGCCTGCGAACAGCCGGTCCAGGGACTCGAGGACGGAGGCGGCTCGGGCCGGGTCTTGGCTGTGCCCGGCCTTGTCCGTGAGGTAGTACTCGTGCAAGACGAAGGTGTGGTCGTCCAGAAGCGCGACGAGCCGGCGGGCGGCCTCGGCCTCGGAGATGGGCTCGGCGTCGGCGTCGAACAGTCGTTGCCACGTTCGGCCGGTCAGGTCGGCGGGGATCGCGATCCCGTCGCGGACGTCGGCCTCGCGGCGCAGGCGTACGCCCGCCGACCGGGCGGCGAGCGTCGTGACCGTCCAGCGGCCTCGCGCTTCGACGTGCTGGAAAAAGCGCTCCGGGTACGCGTTCGCGAACGCCAGGCGGTCTGTGCCGATCAACGGCGCGAGTTGCGCGAACACGCTCTTGTCTTGGACCGTCGGTCGGACCGTCGTCGGCGGGTACGGGCCGAAGTGGCGTCCGTGGATGCGGGCCGCGTTCTCGCCCGTGAGCAGCGTGGCCTGTCCCGTCCCGCTCTGCGGCAGCCCCTCGAGGCCGAGCGTCGCGTCGATGGGTCGGAAGACGTGGTCCGGTCGGTCGATGGTCTCCGACCTCGAGGTCCACGGTTGCCTGCCGGCGAGTGCGCGGAACGACGGGAGGTCGAGCGTCGAGAGCGGGTTCTCCGGGCTGTCCGGTCCCAAGCCGACGCCGTCGATAAACAGAAAGAGGATTCGAGTCATGCGACGAGGCTCGCGATCGTGTCCGGGTCGTCGGTGGCGTGCGCCGACTCGGCCCAGTCCGACGTCGAGGGCGGGACGAGCGCGACGGCGCGACCGGCCTCGACGGCCCACGCCGCGGCGCGGTCTTCCGAGGACC
>NZ_JBARYR010000647.1:0-2002 GCF_049648075.1 Rubrivirga sp.
CAGCAACATCGTTCTCGTTACCGACTCGTTCGGCAACGTCTCGAGCATCAACCTGTCGTCCGGTCAGGCCGGACCTCAGATTTCGATCTCGACGGGCCAGCTCGAGCTCAACTTCACCGACGGCGACGACCTCAACGTGTCGGCCGTGTTTAGTGCGATCAACTCGGGCGGCCAGGTCGGATTACAACTCGACACGAACCTGTTCGTGCTCACGGGCGACCTGTCGGCCGATGGCGCGTACGTGCGCTACATCGAGGGCGCCGTCGGGTCGTTCGAGCGCTTGGTCGCCAACCGGGGCGAGCTCGCGGTGCAGGACGGGGACTACGCCGTCGCGATCTCGACCGACACCACGACGGGCGGCGCGGTGCCCCTCCAGGTCGCGGGCTCGTTCGTCGGCACCAACAGCAAGAGCGCGTCGGCGAGTGCGAACCGGGGCAACCTGTTCGAGTCCAACACCGCGACGAGCTTCTGGTCCCCCAACACGGGCGGGGGCGCCGAGGCGTCGGTCGCGTGCTCGATCGCCGGGATCGGGTCGGTGACGGCCCGGCTCTACATCAACAACGTGCAGGTCGACTCGGGCTCGACGAACGCGAGCGGCACGATCAGCCTGTCGGGCTCGCGCACGGGGGGCGGTCAGGTCAAGGTCCAGGTCACGGCGACGGCCGAGTCCTCGGGGTCCCAGCCGATCTCGAGGGCGAGCGGGACCGCTCAGGCGTTCGAGATCGTGTCCGGCCGGTACCGAACGGCGATCAGCCCTCACGGGTACTACACCGAAGACGACGACGGCAACCGCGTCGGCCTCGACCGCTCGGTCGGGATGTGGCACGGGCAGCAGTACCGGATTCACAGCCAGGACGTCAGCGGCGAGTCCATCACGCTTCGCGACCGCAATGATCCGAGCATTCCGGGCCGCGCGTTGCAGGTCGAGTTCCGGGACGCAAACGGTAGCATCACCAACCACTACATCAACAAGCCTTAGCCATGTCTCGTAAGAAGAAAGCCGACCCGTTCGCTCCCGTGACGCGCACCGACGTCAAGGCCGGCGTCCGGCTCGCGCTCCTGTCGTTCCTTCCACAGAACGCGCCGACCGACGCCGACGCGGAGACGTCGCTCACGCTCTCGGTCGCGCTCCCGCGTATCCGGGAGCAGTTGCGGTTCGAGGGCGATGACAAGGTCGTGTTCCAGGCCGCCCTCGACCGGGTCGAGTCGGTGCGCGCGACGGCCGACGAGGCGCGTGCGCGCGGTCAAGCGGTTCCGGCCGAGGCTGTCTCGTTCGACCTGAGCGCGATCCCGCCCAAGGACTTGTCGTTCGACTCGGACGAGGTCCGGGTCTTAGCGCTCAGCCTCTACGCGTCTCGCTTGGCGCCACGGACGCCGCAGCTCTCGCTCGACCCGGCGACGAACGAGGCGGTCGAGATGCTGTTTCCGGCCGCGACCGAGATCGTGCGGGTGGAGAAGGAGAAGGCGGAGGAGAGGGCGCGTCGGATCCAAGCGCAGCGGGAGGCCCAGGAGAGGGCGCGGGCGGCCTAGTCGCGAAGCGCCTCTGTACCCGTGGCGTACCCGGAATACGAATATCGATTCTGATGATTGACAATCGCTGTTTTCCAGCAGACTCAAAATCTGCCGACCTTCGGGTCTTGGGGGTTCGATTCCCCCTCCGGGCACGACAGCGTTGCCGCGTCGTCTTGTCGCACAACGCGATGCCCCTACCCAGGCTCGAAGCGACAAGGGATGAGGCAAGGGTTTTTGTTCTACGGAGGACCCGGAGCCGCTCGAAAGGTCCGGCCCCGACGTCCGCAGAGTCGGTGACGCCGCCGCCGTCGGGCCACCAGAAGGCGCGCCGTCCGACCCCGCCACTCTCGCTCCGGCCCTCCCGGGGGACGTCGAGAGCTCGATGGCGGGGTCACCCGTTTGGAGGCGGTGGTCGTTCCGCGTTCGCACGGGCGCGCGGGCTCGGACCGCCCCCAGCCCGCTTCTCCCCTCTCCTGCCGTCCTCGAGGAC
>NZ_JBARYR010000648.1:0-7000 GCF_049648075.1 Rubrivirga sp.
GCCGTCGATCCGCGCCGTCGCGCCAGCGTCGAGACCCGCCTCGGCGGGGGACCCGGGACGTAGAGCCTCCTGCTGAATCTGACGCCCATTACCGACACCGTAGGCGCCGGCAACGGCGATCGGGAGCGTGCCACCGACCTCGAGTCGACCCGTGATTGCGTGGGCTGCTGCCAGCTGGGCACCACGTGTGGTTTGGTATGCCAGCACGTGGGCGTCGGACGGTGGCAGACCGGTGGAGAGCGACGCGGGTCCGATCGAGGCCCACACGATCGTTTTGCCCAGACGCAGAAGCTGGTCCGCGACGGCAAAGTGCCGAGAGGCGAGGAGCCCGTCGGTATCTGCAAACGCTGCGATCACGACCAGGTCTGACCCACGTGCGACCTCGAGGGCGGTCTCGTAGTCGGACTGCTCAAGCCCGAGCCCGAGACGCGTGTAGCTGACCCGGCTCGATGTCAAGCCTGTCGCAAGCGTGTTGACGAATGGGAGCGCGCGGTCCGGGTCGGCCGCTGGATCGAGGACGACCGTAAACACGGACGGAGGAGCCGACGTGCCCACGACCGGAAGCGGGCCGTCTTCCTCTTGCAGGACGGTGATCGAGCGGCGAGCGACCTCGCCCTCGAGAAGACCGGTCCGGCGACGCAGCGACGTATCGATCGGCCTCCAAGGGCGAATCTGCAGGCTGGTCACAGAACCTTCCTGACCCGTCGTGGGAGGTGGAGGTGCGAGATCGAGGCCGGCCCAGACCTTTGCGGACAGCACACGGGTCGAGGCGTCGCGCGCGCGCGCCAGCGTCAAGCGGCCATCCTCAATTCCCCGCGCGAGCGAGTCGAACACGACACCTGGAGCTCGGGATTGGACGACGTCCGCGCCCTCGGCGACAGCCTCTAGGGCGTAGGATGCTCGATCGTTCGTTTCAGCCACGATGAGGCCCGTGAACACACCCTGCTGCTTGATCGAGCGGATGAGGTCCACGTCCTGGGCGTCCTCGATGGTGAGCCGGACCTCCATCAAGCCCGCGTTCGAGAGCGTGGCCAGGGCGTCCAGGTCTCCCGCGCCCTCGAGCCGGGCGCTGGGGAGCACCTGACCCGCACGTACGCCCCTGACGAGCGACTCGGCCGCAGGGTGCCGGTCCACGTCGAACGTCTGGAGCGGACCTCCCACCACGATCGACGTGCCCGGCGTCTGGACCGAGAGCGGCCTCGAGGCCGTCGCCAGCGCCTCGCCGGTCATGTAGGCCAGGTCTGGCCGGCCCGTGGCCTCGAGGGCGAGCGGGGACGAGTAGCCTGGGCTGTCGCTGAACGGGAGGCCGAGCGTCCTCGAGGGCGCCGCGATGTGAACCGGGAAGGGCGACCGGTCCTGCCAGGTGTTGACGCGCTCGAGGTGGTCCTCGATGGTCCCGCCGTCGACCTCGATGCGGCCGATCCGCCCTCGTGACACCAAGTCGTCGAGGTCCTGGACGTCACTCGAGGTCGCTACGATCTGGCCGAGCATCGAGGCCGGCGACAGCGTGTCCGCTACCTGCTCGACCTGTGACGACGACCCCGCCCACGGCGCGGCCGGCGTCACCGGGACGCCCGTCGCCGTCCACAGAGCGGCTGCGGCGAGCGCAGCGGACGTCACCACCTTGAGGATCAGGGTCATAAAACGGTGAGGTCCGGGGGGACGCGACATCGAGGACGAAGGTAGCGCGCCGGAGCGCCCAGTCTCAACGAACTCGACTCGATCAACGTGCCTATCGAGGCCGAACGGTCGCAAATCCGCCGTCGACGGACAACGTCTGCCCCGTCACCCACCCGCTCCGTTCCGAGTCGAGCAGGAACGCGATGGCGTCGGTCAGGTCCTCGGGCTCCCCGATCCGGCCCAGGGCGTGCATTTTGGCCGACGCCTCCACGGCTTGCTCCGACGCCACGAGCCGACCTGCGAGGGGCGTGCGGACGAGCCCCGGCGCGACGGCGTTGACGCGGACGCCCTTTGGGGCGTAGGTCGCGGCGGCGGCCCGGACGAGCCCTTCGACGCCACCCTTGGCAGCAGCGACGGCTTCGTGGTTCGCGAGCCCGTACCGTCCTGCGACGCTCGACATCAAGACGATCGAGCCCCCTTTGGGATCGGCGTTCTTTTGCATCGCTTTCGCTGCCGCCCGGACGGCGTAAAACGCCGTGTGCAAGTTGAGCTGGAGCGTCTCGTCGAACTCCTCTGGAGACGTCGCGTGAGCAGGCTTGAGAACGATCGAGCCGACCAGGTTGACGATGCCGTCGAGCCGGCCATGGGCCTCGACGGTCGCCTGGACCAGGCCCGAGACCGCGTCGGCGTCCGTTGCGTCCAACGTAAACGCCTGGGCTCCGGTCTCTTGTGCGAGCACCCCGAGCCGGTCCGCTTGCCGAGCTCCGATGACGACGCTCGCTCCTCCCGATGCCAGGTGACGTGTGAGAGGCGTCCCGATGCCACCTGTGGCGCCGATGAGAAGGTAAACGGGTGCGGAAGACATGCTAGCGGGGGGAGATGACGGTGTCGATGACATGCACGACGCCGTTGTCCGTGTCTAGGTCCGACTCGATGATCCGTCCGGTTCCCCCTGGTCCGATCACGGACAGACCCTCACCAGCCTCCGCGAACGAAATCTCGCTCCCGCCTAGGGTCTCGATGGAGAGGTCCGGGAAGACATCGAACGTCAGCATCCGTGTGCTCAGCACGTGACTCAGAACGATCTCCCGAGCCCGAAGCGAGTCGACCTCGAGGTCGATCCCCGACGACTCAAACGCGTCGTTGGACGGAGCGAACACGGTGTACGCCGTCGAGGTGTCCGCCAGCACCGACGTGAGGCCGGCGACCTCGATGAGGTCCGTCAGCCGAGTCAGCGATTGCGCGTCCTCGATCTGGCCGAAGACCGACGAGCCGGCGTCCGCAACGTCCTCGACCGGTGCCAATGACGGTGGAGTCGGCTCCTCGGAGCCGCACCCTGCCACAAGAAAGGTGACAGCGAAGATGACGTATCGCATGGTTAGGTCGAGGTGACGAGGTCGGGTACGAACGCCTTGAGGAGGGTGTAGAAGCGGCGGAGCGGAAGGCCGACCACGTTGAAATAGTCGCCCTCGATGCGGTCGACCAGCAACGCGCCCATGTCGTCCTGGATTCCGTACGACCCCGCCTTGTCGAGCGGGGACCCTGTCGACACATAGGCGTCGATCTCGGCGTCCTCGAGGTCGGCGAACGTGACGCGCGTCGTCACGTGGTCGGACGTCTCTCGGCCACCGTACCGCAACGCCATGGCCGTGACGACGGAGTGGGTCCTGCCCCGAAGGCGCCGCAGCGTGTCCCCGGCCTCGAGGTCGTCCGCGGGCTTGCCCAGCACCTCGCCGTCGAGGACGACGACGGTGTCAGCCGCGAGCACGATCGAGGACGTGGCCTCGAGGGCGCGCGCCTTCCTCATCGCCACGGTTTCGGCCGCCCGTCCGATCTCGACGTTCTCCGGCCACGTTTCGTCGGCGTCGGTCGCCCGGACCTCGAACTCGAGGCCGAGGCTCTCGAGGAGAGCCTTCCGACGAGGGCTGGCCGAGGCGAGTATCAGCGGGGCGCGGAGCGAGATCATCGCCCCAAGATCGCTACGTGTGGGCGGCTCGGACCGACGTCTTCCGTCGAGACATGGTGGCCGGGTACAGGCTGGTGATCAGCACCACTCCAATGTTGAAGACCAGTGAGAGGCCGAGCGCCCACGCTCCAAGCCAATCGCCATGCCTGACGTAGAGCGTCTCGTGGCGAAAGATCGGCGCTTCGATCGGGACGACGTCTTGATCCATCCAGCCAGCCGTCTCGTGGATGTTGCCAGACGGAGTAATCATCGCCGACACGCCGCTCACGGTCGACAGCACGACGGCTCGACGGGACTCGATTGCCCTGAGCCTGGTGATCATCATGTGTTGGTACAGCCCCGACGTACGCCCCCACAAGTCGTTTCGCGACAGCACGACGATCAAGTTGGCGCCCGACTTCGTGAACTGACGGACGTGATCACCGAAGACGGACTCAAACCCGACGGTCGTCGCGATCTCTGTGCCCCCTGCATCGAGAAGCACCCGCTCGTCGCCACGGGCTTGGGAGTTGTCCGTGACCATGACGCTCCGCATCGGGTTGTATGTCACGGTAGGTTTTCCTGGCCTAAACAGCACGGCCGTATCCATGTCTCCTGCGGTGCCTTCCCCGTTCGACGAGCCGACGACGGCACCTGCCAGGAGGCTCACGCCACGCCGCTCCCCCCAATCCGAGAGACGTTGGTACAGCCTCGACTCCTCTCGCGCCGAAGGCATTTGGGGGATGGACGACTGGGGCCAGATGAGTAACCCGACGTCACCAGTCGATCCACGCTGTCGAGCGACCGCGCTCGAGTCGAGGGCGGACGGGTTCCACCGGGCCAACAGGTCGTCCGAGAGAGACGAGAGGTAGCGGACCTTCTCGGGTGCCTTCTGGGCGTCCCACTCCCTCGGGGCGATCCCCGGCTGAACGATCGCTATGCGTGCAAACCCCGAGGGCACGTCGGACTGCGCGGTCCGCACACTCCCATACACGACGGGAATTGCAATGAGGGCGGCAAATACACCGAAGTACATCCCTTGCTGGCCGATCGCTGTGGGTTGAGCGTCATGGCCCAGCTGTTTGCGGGGGAGAGCTAGGAACGCCGTGATGTTGAGCGCGAGGACCCAGAGGCTGATCAAGAGGACCCCTCCAAGGTCAGCGATCTGGATGAACTCGAGGGCCTCAACCTGGGTGTGGCCTAAGACGAGCCACGGAACGGACAAACTCAGCTTGAGCGTCATGAACTCCGCCGTGAGGACGTTGAGGACCAGTGCTACAAGCCCCAGGGGTTTCCCAACGCGCTCCTTGACCGCTCCCGCAAGCACGAACGCGATCGTGAGGGGCAAGGGGGTCAGAAATAGACTCGCTCCTCCACCAGCGGCCTGTCCTGGATCTGGATTGAAGAGCAGCCAGAAGCCGAGGCAACAACTCGTCGTCAGCAAGAGGGCATACAACTCGCGCGCATAGTCGAGAGACGGCTTGCGGATCGACCACCTCATGAGCAGCGGAACGAGCGCGACCCAGGCGAGGGGGTAAAGCCCTAGGGGGGGCATACTCAGCGCGATCATGATCGCACCCGCAAAGGACCACCCGAACGAGCTGAAGGGTGGGGGTGGGATACGGCGCTTCGAGGAGCTCAACGGCCAGTACAAAGGTGGGATGGTCTGTATCGACCGGCCGCACTAGGACTTAAGCCACCTGGGCAGTATCGCTCTCCATCTCCCGGCTATCTTCGTCTCACGCTCATTCCTACCGCTGTGCCTGTCCTCACCGTCGCCAATCACAAAGGCGGCACCGGAAAGACCACCTCGTCCATTCACCTCGCCGCAGCCCTTGGGCACGAGGGATACAAAGTGCTGGTCATCGACTTCGATCCCCAGGGCTTTTTGACTCGTATGCTCGGCAAAACGGCTCCACCGGTTGAGCTGTCGAGCCTAGGCCTGCTGGGTGCCACCGCCGACATCCGAAACGTCGAAGTCCAAAAGGTGAGCGGCTTCGACCTAATCGGGTCGACCCTTTCGCTGACCAAGGCTGCCCGGAAGCTGACCCGCCCGACAGACGTGCTGTGGCTCCGCGAAACGATCAACGCGGGCCATGACTACGACGTCGTCCTGATCGACACGGCCGCGGCGCTGTCTGTGTACACGATGAACGCTCTCGTGGCGAGCGATCACCTGATTATCCCGGTGACACCCGAGTACCAGCCTGTGGTCGGAGCCGAGCAGACGTGGCAGTCTGCCGGATTGGTCCAGGACAAACTGAACCCGAGTCTTGGGACTCCAAAATTCCTCCTTACCCAGGTCGATGCCCGCCTCAACCGTCACGCACGATACGCCGGCTACCTGCGTCAGAAGTACGGCGACGCAGTCATGAAAACTGCGATCCGTACGTCGTCGTCACTCGCAGTCGCGAGCCGGGACGGGCGGACGGTCTTCGACGCCCGTAACGAGACGAGAGGCGCCGTCGATTACCGCGCCGCCGCCCTCGAGGTCGCGGCCACTTTCGAGGGGTTGGCCTCGACCACCCCTGACCCGTCCGTCTCGTCCTCGATGGAGACCGACACGCCGGCAGCAGCGCCTCCTTCCACCAACGAGACCCCTCCAAGCGCTGGACTCGGCCGTCCATCGGTGTCTGTCTAGATGGCGCAGCACGAACGGTTCTCGTCGCGGTGGACGCTCATCCTGAGCGTGCTCGGCATCGCGGTCGGGACGGGCAACATCTGGCGCTTTCCGAGGATCGCGGCCTCGAACGCCGGAGCCGAAGGTGCGGGAGCGTTTCTCTTCGCGTGGCTGGTGTTTCTCGTCGCGTGGAGCATCCCGCTGATCATCTCCGAGTACGCGCTAGGCCAGAAGGGCCGGGCCGGGGTGGTCGGAACGTTCGCGAAGCTTGCAGGCCCTCGGTTTGCGTGGCTGGGAGCGTTCGTCGCGTTTGTGGCAGCGGCGATCATGTGCTACTACAGCGTGGTCGCGGGATGGTGTGCCTACTACGTGACGGCCTCAGCGTTCGCCGGACTGCCGACCACCAGCGAGGCCTCGCTCGCGGCGTGGTCCGAGTTTCAGAGCACACCCTGGCCGATCATCCTGCACGGGACGATGATGGCGCTGGGCGTGCTGGCTGTGCGCGGTGGGGTGAAGACGATCGAGAAGGCGAACTCGATCTTGGTCCCGACTCTCCTCGTCATCGTCGTGGTCGCCGTCGTGCGAGCCTTGACGCTTCCCGGGGCTGGTGCAGGCGTCGCGTACCTGTTCACGCCGGACTGGTCCACGCTCGGTTCGGCCTCGACGTGGCTGGAGGCCCTGACGCAGAACGCGTGGGACACGGGCGCTGGATGGGGACTCATCCTGACGTACGCTGCGTACATGCGGCGGGAAGACGGGGTCGTCCGCAACGCCGTCCTGACCGGCGTCGGCAACAACGTGGTCTCCCTCCTGGC
>NZ_JBARYR010000649.1:0-7784 GCF_049648075.1 Rubrivirga sp.
GGTCCGTCGCCGCCGTCACGTCGGGTTGGCGGACGGCGATGCGCCCGGCCTCGAGGTCGCCCAGCACGCGGTCGATGCGGCCGGGCAACTCCAAGACGCGGCGGCCCTCGGTCTGGACGCGCTCCCACACGGCCGCGACCGTGTTTGAGGTCACGTCCTTCGTCAGCGGCTTGACGTACGGCTCGATCACCGTCAACGGGTTGACCTCGGGCGCGAGCCCGCCGCACAGGCCGATCAGCAGGATCGCGGTCCGCTCGAGCAGGATCCAGTCGCGCGGGACGCGGAACGCCGAGGCGAGGTCGGTGACGGAGACGCCCAGGTCGGCCATCTGGTCGAACGTCTCGGCGTGCTGGGCCATCGCGTAGTCGAGCGTCAGGTCGCCGAGCCGGAACGCGCGCGGGTCGATGCCCTTGAGCATCCGCTCGTGGACGCCCTCGACGAGCGACCGGACGGCGGCGTCGGCCTCGAGGGAGCCCGCGTCCGCGACGAAGCCCATCACATCGAGGGCGGCGGTCACGCGAGCCGGATCGCGGGCCAGCATTCCGGCGATCATCTCGGCCAGCCCGGTCCGCATGGCGGGCGTCAGGCGGGCGACGGCGCCGAAGTCCAAAAAGACGAGCTCGAACCCGCCAGACGCGTCGGGGTCGGGCTTGACCAACAGGTTGCCCGGGTGCGGGTCGGCGTGGTAGAGCCCGTCGCGGAAGATCATCGCGCCGTAGGCGTCCAGGATCCGCTCGGCGAGTGCCAGCCGGTCCACGCCCGCCGCATCGAGGGCGGCGACGTCGCCCGACTTGATGCCGTCGACGAACTCGGTCGTCATCACGCGCCGCGACGACCGCTCCGGGACGACGGCCGGGACCGAGACGCCCGGCCCCAAGACCGCGCCGATCGCCGTCGCGTTTTCGGCCTCGAGGGTGAAGTCGAGCTCGGACAGGATCACGGCCTCGACCTCGCGGAACTGCTCCCTTAAGCCCCGAATCCCGAACCACCGCCCGACGACGCGCAGGATGGTCTCGATGGCGCGCAGGTCGAGCCGGGCGATCGCGTCGATGTCGGCGTGCTGGACCTTGACGGCCACGTCGCGGCTCGTCCTTGGTACGGCCTGTCCGTCGCCGCCGACCTCGAGGTCGGGCAGGCGGGCGCGGTGGACCTGGGCGAGCGATGCGCTCGCGACCGGGAGGGGTGTGAAGCCGTCGAACAACGCTTCGACGGGGGCGCCGAGCTCGGCCTCGATGCGGGCGCGGGCGGCCTCGGGCGGGCTGGCGGGGACGCGGTCCTGCAATCCTTCGAGCTCGACGCGGAACGGCTCGGGCAACAGGTTGGTGAGCGCGCTCCCGAGCTGGCCGGCCTTGATGAACAGGCCCCGCAGGCGCAAGATCGAGAGCCGGATGCGGCGCCCGTTGCGAGAGTGAAGGGCCGCTCGTCGCCGACGCGCCCACTGCGGTCCTCGAACCCTGGCGACGACGTCGAACCACAGATAGCTCAGCGCGACGCGAAGGGCGGCGGCATACGCTCGCCACACCCGGAACCGCCGCTGCGCCGGCCGGGCGACCTCGATGCGGTCAGGTTCGAGGACGGACGGTTCGACCTCGAGGACGGGAGGCGCTGCATCGAGGACGACGGGTGCCGGGCCGACCTCGAGGTCGGAGACGCGCGGCGGATCGGCCGGGAGCGGGGGCGCGGTTGTCTTGGCGAGCATGGGGTCTCTACGGGGAGCGGGCGGCGTTTGTGTCTCCCGCACCGAATCTTGCCCCGTCGGCCGGCTGCTCGGTTTCGTCTCGACGGTGTCGGCCTCGAGGCCGGGTTGGGTGCCGTCAATGCTCGCGCGCACCTCGACCGGCTGTCGGCCGTAGCGGCCGATCCTCCCGACCCTCGCTTCCATGTTGACTCGTCCGCTCGCCGTGCTCCGTCTCGAGGGCGCCGTCCTGTTCGCTTTGGCGGCGTGGGGGTTCGCCCAGACCGGCACCTCGTGGTGGTGGTTTGGCGGGCTCTTGCTCGCGCCCGACCTCGCGATGGTCGGCTACCTGCGTGGACCGAGGCTCGGTGCGGCGACGTACAACGCCGCCCACACCTATGCCGCGCCCGCACTGCTTGCCCTGGCTATCCCGGTCTGGAGTTTTGCCCTCCCGCTCGCCCTGATCTGGGTCGCCCACATCGGGATGGACCGGATGCTGGGCTACGGGCTCAAGCTCCCGACGGAGTTCCAGGACACGCACCTCGGTCGCGTCGGTCGAGCCCATGAGTAGTCTTCCCGACGGCGTCGTCCGCACCCCCGATGCCCGCTTCGCCGACCTCGAGGGCTGGCCCTATGAGCCGCAGTACCTCGACCTCGAGGCCGCGCCCGGCGCGCCGAGTCCGCTGCGGTTGCACGTCGTGGACCAAGGGCCGCGCGATGCCGCCGAGACCGTGCTCATGCTGCACGGCGAGCCGTCGTGGAGCTACCTCTACCGCGGCATGATCCCGCCGCTCATCGAGGCCGGCCACCGCGCGGTCACGTTCGACTTCCCCGGGTTCGGGCGGAGCGACAAGCCCGTCGAGGTCGGCGTGTACAGCTACGCGCTGCACCGGGCGGCGCTGCTGCGCGTGATCGAGGCGCTCGATATCCAAGACGTGACGCTGGTGGTCCAGGACTGGGGCGGGCTGATGGGCCTGAGCGTCGGCGCCCTCGACGTGCCGGACCGGATCAAGCGACTCGTCATCATGAACACGTTCCTGCCGACCGGCGACGAGACGGCGTCACCCGCCTTCAAGGCGTGGAAGGCGAGCGTCCGGCTCCTGGGGCGTCGCCTGCCGATCGGGCCGCTGATGAAGCTGGCGCTGCCGAAGAGCCAGGCGCGGTTCGCCGCTGCCTATCAAGCGCCGTTTCCGTCCCCGCGTCACAAGGCCGGCGCCGCGGCGTGGCCGCTCCTGGTCCCGACCTCGCCCGGGGGGCCCGTATCGGACGTCATGCGCCGGACACGCGCTGTTTTGGCCGAGTGGGAGAAGCCGACACAGTTGATCTGGTCACCGCAAGACCCGATCCTCGGGCACGCCGCTCGTTTCTTCGAGCGCTTGATCCCGACCGCCGGTCCCGCCCTCGAGGTCCGCGGCGGGCACTTCCTCCAGGACAAGTACGGCGGCGAGATCGCCGGGCACGTCCTCGAGTTCGTCACGCGGACCTAGCCACGCTCGGCCTCGAGGACGGCTGGTTCGTTACGCTCGCACCAGGCGAATCGTACCGCTGCCCGTGTTGACGCGCAACGTCGGGCCGCCGCGGCCGATGCGGCCTCGTGCTCGGTCGCGCTCCTGGTCACCGGAGAAGCCCAGGCCGTCGTCGATGCGGACCGACGACCCGTCGAGGTCGATGTCGAGGTCGGCGCCGCGCGGCAGGCGGACCGTCGCACCGCCGCTGCCCGTGTCGATCCTGGACGCGGTGTTGGAGTGGAGACCGACCTCGACGTTGCCCGATCCGGTGTCGACGCTCAACTCGCCCTCGACGCGGTCGACCTCGACGTTCCCGGAGCCGGTGTCGATGCGGACGTTGCCCCGGAGCAACTCCGCGCGGACGTTGCCCGACCCGGTATCCAAGACGATCCGATCGCCGTCGACGTCCTCGACATTTACGTTCCCGCTGCCCACGTCGACGGTCAGGTCGCCCTCGAGGGAGGCCACGTCCACGTTGCCTGAGCCCAGGTCGATGTTGGCTGAGTAGCGGCGTGGGATCTCGATGGTGACTTGGAAGCGGGCGACCACGCGCCGGCCGCCGCGCGAGGTGCGAGGCGGGTTCGTGCGGACGGTCAGGTTGCCGCGGCTCTCGCGGGCGCTAAACCGCTTGCGTTCGAACTCGGACTCTGCGTCGCGGCCTCGGCCCTCGACTGTTACACGTGCGCGAGTCCCCGAGACCGTCCGGACCGTCACGTTCTCGCTCCCGAGGTCGACGATAAGGTCCCGGCCGGACCGGACATCGAACGTCTCGTCGAACAGGACCTCGGTCGGCGCGCTGGGGCTTGGAGAGGAATACGATGTTGACGACGAACAGGCCGTCAGGAGCAGAGCGCCCAAGAGGGCGAGGGGCGAGCATCGGAGGAGCATGCGGGGCATCGGCGGGGGAAGGAGGCGCGATCTCACTACGGCCGGGACCACGGCGTGGGTTACAGGTGTGCTAAAAAAATTAGCACAGCCAATCTGCCCGTGCCCGCGATCTCGTTGGCTGCGCCGGCCTGGCGGCTCTCGAGGGCGTATCCGGCGCGGGGTATTCCTGAGCAGCTCTCGAGGTCGGAACCGGGCGCGTCGTGGTCTGGTGCCCCGAGTGCACCTCCCATGCGGCCATGCGCCTTCTCCGCCTCGCTCTCCTCCTCGCCATCGCGGCCCCGCTCGCGGCCCAACCGCCGCCGGGCCAGATCGGCTCGTTCTTGTCTACGGCCGGCGGCCCCGTCGCGGTCTATCCGGTAGCCGACGGTCTGGCCAGCCCGTGGGGACTGGCGTTCCTGCCCGACGGTCGGATGCTGGTCACGGAGAAGCCGGGTCACCTCCGCATCGTCACGACCGACGGCGGCGTGTCGGCACCGGTCGAGGGGACGCCGGAGGTGTGGGCCCGGGGCCAGGGCGGGCTCCTGGACGTCGTGCTCGACCCCGACTTCGAGGACAACGGCTACGTCTACCTCTCGTACGCCCGACCCAACCCGGACGGCGAGGGTGCCGCCTCGGCGCTCGGCCGGGGCCGGTTCGTGGACGACCGGATCGAGGGGTTCGAGGCCATCTTTACGTCGGAGCCCTACATGACGAGCGGGGGACACTTCGGCAGCCGCATCGAGTTCTCGGACAGCGGCCACCTCTACCTCGCCACCGGCGAGCGCTTCCAGTTCGAGCCCGCCCAGGACCTGGGGAACCACCTCGGAACCGTCGTCCGCCTCAACCCCGACGGCTCCGTCCCCAGCGACAACCCGTTCGTCGGCGACGCCTCGGCGGAGGACGAGATCTGGAGCTTCGGGCACCGGAACGTCCAGGCCATGGCGTTCGACAAGATCACCGGCGCGCTCTACGTCGCCGAGATGGGTCCGATGGGCGGCGACGAGCTCAACCGCGTCGAGCGCGGGACCAACTACGGGTGGCCAATCGTGAGCTGGGGCATGGACTACGACGGCGAGCTCATCCCGGACCCGCCGACGCGTCCCGACCTCGAGGACGCGGTCCACTACTGGACGCCCTCGATCGCGCCCTCGGGGATGGCCCACTACACCGGCGACGTGTTCCCCGGCTGGCAGGGGAGCTACCTCATCGGGAGCCTGGTCTACCGCGGCATTGTCCGCGCCGTCGTCGGCGACGACGGGCTCGCCGAGCACGAGGTGTTCCCGATCGGCGTGCGGATCCGCGAGGTCGAGCAAGGGCCGGACGGCCACGTCTATCTCTTGACGGACGAGCCGGACCCCGAAGGCCGCGTCCTGGTCCTCCGCTCGATCGAGACCTCGATGCCGGAGGACGGCTAGGCGCGGCGCTCGTCCTCGAGGACGGAACAGGCCCGCAGGCGGACGGGTCTAGGGCGGTCCAGCCCCCGACGCCATGATCCGCTTCTCCGCCCTCCTCGTCCTCCTCACGGCCACGGCCTGCGCCCAGCCCCAGGTCGAGTCCCTGATGTCCGAGGCCGGCCCCGTCTCCGTCGTCGAAGTTCAGGGCGACCTCGAGCGTCCGTGGGGCATCGCGTTCCTGCCCGACGGCCGGATGCTGGTCACGGAACGTCCCGGACGCTTGCGCATCGTCGGCGGCGACGCCGAGGTCCCCCCCGTCGTCTCGGGCGTGCCGACGGTCTACGGACAAGGGCAGGGCGGGATGCTCGACGTCGCCCTCGATCCCGACTTCGAGGACAACCAGTTCGTCTACCTCACCTACGCCGCTCCGGGACCCGGAGGAGCCGCCGCGACGGCCGTCGGCCGAGGCGTTTTCCAGGGGGATAGCCTGTCTGCGTTCGAGCAGTTGTGGGTCATGGAGCCGATGCTCGTCGGGCCGAACCACTTCGGGGCACGGATCGCGTTCGGGCCGGATGGGCACCTGTTCGTGAGCACCGGCGAGCGGTTCCAGTTCGAGCCCGCCCAAGACCTGGGCAGCCACCTCGGCTCGGTCATCCGCATCCACCGCGACGGCTCGATCCCCGGCGACAACCCGTTCGTCGACGACCCCGACGCCCAGCCGGAGACGTGGTCCTACGGCCACCGGAACGCGCAGAGCCTGGGCTTCCACCCCGAGACCGGCACGCTGTGGGAGGCCGAGTTCGGACCCCTCGGCGGTGACGAGCTCAACATCATCGAGCCCGGCGTCAACTACGGCTGGCCGACGGTGAGCTGGGGCAGCAACTACGACGGCTCGCCGATCCCCGATCCGCCGACGCGACCTGACCTCGAGGACGCGGTCCGCAACTGGACGCCGGTTGTCTCGCCGTCCGGCATGACGTTCTACACGTCGAGCGTCTTCCCGGAGTGGACGGGCAGCTTGATGCTGGGGAGCCTGACCAAGCAGGGCGTCGTGCGCCTCGCCCTCGAGGGCGACGAGGTCGTGAGTGAGGAGACGCTGTCGCTCGGGGTCCGCATCCGCGACGTCGAGCAAGGCCCGGACGGCTTGGTCTACGTACTGGTGGACCAGACGGACGGCGCGGTCTGGCGGCTCGAGCCCCTCGAGGGCGAGTAGCGCCGGGGGCGCGTCGGTCTGTTGGCCCGTCTCGAGGTTGCGTCCTCGAGGTCTGATCCCAGCGTTGCGCTCTAGCGTCGTCGAGGACCACTCCCGTTGTCCGTCCGGTCGTCCTCGAAGTGGAAATAGCGGCCCGCCGACGAGTCGTAGTAGACGTCCCACTCGGAGAGACCAGGGACGTAGTACTCGGAGGTCGAGTCGAGCCGGAGCGCCGATGCCTCACCGGCTCGGATGGCATCCGACGGCGCGGCACGGGCTTCGCTCAGCTCGGGAGGTGCGACGCGGGGCCACGCTGCCCAGACGGCGACGGCCAACGCCAGAGTCGCCGCACCTAGGGCGAGCGCGACCATCGGCGTATTGCGGTCGGCGCTAGGCGGGGCCGGTTTGCCTTCGAGGACGGCGTCCTCGAGGACGGTGGGACGAGGACTGGGTACCACAGGCCGGATGGGCGCGACCAGCCGGTAGCCCGTCCCTCGGATGGTCTCGATGGCGCCGGGAGCGCCGTCGCTCAGCGCCTTGCGAAGCGCGGAGACGGCCCGCGTAAGCGCCTCGTCGTTGACGACCGTGTCGGACCAGACCTCGTCGAACAGCGTCGCGCGCGAGACGACCTCTCTCGGAGTCCTAGCCAAGACCTCGAGGACGCCCATGACGCGAGGCTCGAGGTCGGCGGAACGCTCGCCGTGAATGATGCGGTTGAGGCTCAGCACGACGACGAGGTCGCCGAGTCGGAACGCGTCGGAGGGGAGAGGGGAGTCGGACACCGAAAACGTCTACGGCAGAGTCGGAGCCGTCCCGGACGCAATCGTCGTCCTCGAGGACGGCTAGACGGGCTTCGCCCTCGAGAACGCCCACCCGGCGCCGACGCTGACCACGACGGCGAGCCCGACGAGGACGCTGAACGCGGCCCGGAGTCCCGCGGCCTCGGCCACGAACCCGAGCGCCGGAGGGCCTGCTAGGAAGCCGAGGTAGCCCGTGCTCGCGACCGCCGCGACCCCGACGCCCTGCGCCAGTCCCGGTGCCTTCGAGGCCGCGCGAAACAGCGACGGGACGACGCCCGCCAGTCCTAGCCCGACGAGCGCGAACCCCACGACCGCGACCGAGATGACCGGGGCCACCACGCACAGCAC
>NZ_JBARYR010000650.1:0-2459 GCF_049648075.1 Rubrivirga sp.
GCCGAGCACGGGTCGAACACGGTCCCGTCGCGGTGGACGACGGTGACCCACAGGGCCTCGGCGTCGTCGACGGCCGGGCCGCGGAGGGAGAACGTGGCCCGGTCGGCCGAGACCTCGAGGAGCGGGCCGTCGTCGGGCGGGATCGGGAACGGCTCGGTCGGTAGGTCTTGGGCGGACACCGAAGAGGCGGAGAGGAGTAGGGCGAGGGCGAGTCGGCGCATGGGTGTGAAACGTGTGCGCCTCGTTCTACGCTCGGCGTCACGTCAACGGTCCCGTATCTCTCTTCCGCCCGGTGCTACGAGGGATCCGTAGGGGGCCGCTGTCTTCCGTATTCAGTGGGCCACGTCGTTGGGTGGGCACGTCGAGGCCGTTGACGCGGAGCGCTAGTGCGGACGCACTACGGGGCTGGCCGCCCGGCCTCGTATCGGCACGAGCTCACCGCTGCGATGGACATGCGCACGTCTACCGGTCTTTACAGGGCGCTCTCCGCCCTCTTGACGTCCGCTGTACTCACAGCGACGACTCCCCCCGCGATGGCTCAGGAGGCCCTGAGCCCCGCCGATACCGCCGCGCCTCAGTCGGTGGAGCTGTGGATGAGCGGGGGGTGGGGCTCGGCGTACAGCGGGGTCATCATGGGGGGCGGCCACGACCGTCAGATCGCCGTGGGGGCGGGTGAGACGCGGGTGGACACGTTCCGCCTCCGGGGTCCCAACGCGTGGGACGGGCGGACGGGGGAGGCGTTCGGTCGGCTCGAGGGCGAGATGCGGTTGGTCTACCTGCCTCAAGGGTGCCGGGGGGACGGGGCGTGCCGGCTGCCGGACTCGCTGGCGATCTCGAACGTGTTCGAGGTCGTCCTGAACTGACTCCCTACCTGCGACACGGTCGAGGAGGACGGACCGGGGATCGAGGCCGACGTGCTGGAGCGCGTGGCCGTCCCGTTCTCCCGGTCGAACTTGGGTGAATCGGGTTAGCGCTAAAGCGTCGTCGTAGCAGCGACCTCGCCGTGCCGTCGGAGCCGGAGGCAGGCGAGACCGTGGCGCTACGTCTCTGAGGTACCGGGTTCGAGCCACCCGAGTCGAACGGAAATGGGCGGTTTTGCGAACGACCCCGAGAGCGCGAGCGACCGCCGCCTGCGGGACGACGGCCAACCGAGCAACCCGTTCAGAAAACAACGTCCGACATGACCCCGCCTCGCCGTCTTTCTGACCGCTGTCAGTGTAGGCCTGCCTACTCGTACGGCTTGACGACCAAGTCGGCCACCTCGAGCGCGCTCTCGGCCCGGGCCTGCTCGACCGCCGCCTCGGGCACCTCGCCCTGGGTCACGAGACCGTCGTGCTGGTTCGAGACCGCGACGAATCCGTACTCTGCCCCCAGCAGCGTCAGGCGATGAATGAACTCGGCCTCGAGGCCCTGGAGCAGGTGCGCCGCGAGCTTCCGGCGGAGCTTGGACGGCGAGAGCCCCTTGAGACGGAGCAGGCTCCCGGTCGCGTTCGCGACGACCCGGCCGCCCCCGGACCCACCACCCGTCGCGTGGGCCTCGAGGTACGGACCGGTGATGTACCGGAGCCACGCCTTCCGCTCACGGTCGAACGCGGTCACGTGCTCGCGGAACCGCTCGAGAGCCTGCCCAGCCTCGTCCCACGGGTCGCCGTAGTCCGTGATCCCGTACACGCCCCAGATCGACTTGGCGATGTCCGGCGTCCTCTGGAGACGCCTGCGTTCTACGTCGTCCTGGAGGTCGGCAAACTCGATAGGCACGAGACGACGGAAGGCGCTCGGGGACGGGAGCTGGGCGCCCATGAACAGCGCGATCACGCACGTCTTGTACAACTCGACCACGACGTCGTCCCGGCTCCCGAAGGCCTCACGCGCGAGGTCAGCCCGGTCGGACGCGATGTAGCGGTGGAGGAACGCCGGGTCGGCATCGGCCTCTCGGAAGAGCTGGACGAGCGCGGTCGGCTGCGACGACTTGAGGTCGTAGTTGACGAGGCCGTGCGAGCGCTCGAGCGGCTCCCAGACCCGGCGCTTGAGCGCGCGCGGGGCCGACTGGAACCCGCCGGCCTCGGTGAGCCGACCCGTGTACGTCGGGGCGAACGTCGGGCGGTACGCCGCGAGGTCGCCGTCGACATCGGCGAACTGAAGGGCCTGCCGGACGCAGTAGGCGGCCTGCGCGAGCCGGGACCGAGCGGACCGGACGGCCCTGTCGCGGCCCCGCTCGACGCCTTCTGCGTCGGCTAGCTCTCCCTCGAGGTCCGCGAGGTAGTTGCGCGCGGCGCTGACGTGGAACGGGCATGGGACACCGTGGACCGCGTCGGCCGCTCGCTTCACGAGGCGCGACATCTCGTCGGCGCGGACGCCCGGCGTCGAGGATCGAACCGCGCGGGCACGGTGTCCGCTCGTCACGCCGACGAGGGGAAGACGGTCGGCGGCCCGGCGGACGTCGTCGAGCGCCGCGGCGA
>NZ_JBARYR010000651.1:0-5283 GCF_049648075.1 Rubrivirga sp.
GATCTGCCACGCGCCGTGCGCGGCGCCCATCCCGACCAGGATGAGCCGCCGCACCCGGTCTGGCCCCGACTCGCGGTCCACGAGTGCCAGTTCCAGCGCCTGCATCCCGCCCATCGAGGGGCCGAGCGCCAGGGCCACCTCTCGCACGCCCAGCCGGTTGAGCAGCCGGGCGTGCAGCCGCGCCTGGTCCCGGACGCTGACGCGGGGGAACCGGTCACCCAACCGGTCGCCCTCGAGGCCGAGCGTCGCCGGACCCGCCGTGCCATAGCACGAGCCGAGCGCGTTCGCGCAGACGACGAAGTGCCGCGATGGATCGACCGGGCGGTCGTCACCCACGACGCCCGGCCACCATTCTGCCGCGTCCGAGTCGCCCGTCAGCGCGTGGCACACCACGACCGCGTTGTCCGCCGCCTCATTGAGCGTGCCCCACGTCCGGTACGCGACCTCGACGTCGGGGAGACGCGCGCCGCGCTCGGTCGTGAAGCCGCCGAGGTTGAGGGTCTGGAGGTCACTCATACGTCGCTCGCTGCGCTCGACCACGAGGCCGACGACGAGGTCCCCTTTCCCTGGCTGATGAGTGTAGGTGTCTGTGGCAGCGTCCCGCCGCTGGCACATCCTCCCCCGCCGTCGTCCCCGCGCAGGCGGGGACCCAGAGTACCGCGCTCAATGCCCGTTCCGACCTCGAGGACGTGCCCAGGTACCCCCTCGCCCAATCGCAGCCGTCGGGAGCGGCGTGGGTCGTCGCTCTGGATTGGCTGGGCGCCTTCGCTTCGCGGTCCCGCCTTCGCGGGACCCGAGTCCTCGAGGACGGCGCAGCCAGTGACGGCATCTGGATGCGTGAGGTCGGTACCTCCTCGTGCCAGCTCTCCCGGAAAGAGAGGGGCAGGACGAGGGGTTCTGGTGTCGAGAGAGGGCATCATCTTTCAGAACGGGGGCCGGGGTCCAGGACGGGAATCGAACCCGCGAGCAGCGGTTTTGCAGACCGCCGCGTTGGCTGCGGCGGCCTTTCGGCTAGCCACTTCGCCACCCGGACGGGTCCGCCCTCGAGGCCGCGACCTCGAGGACGGGGCGCACTACGCGGTCACGAGCGTCTTGGCAAAGGCCTGCTCGAAGTCCGCGACGATGTCGTCGATGTGCTCGAGCCCGACCGACACACGGACCAGCTCCGGCTTGACGCCCGACGCCCGCTGCTCGCGGTCCGAGAGCTGCTGGTGCGTCGTGCTCGCCGGGTGGATCACGAGCGTCTTCGCGTCGCCGACGTTGGCCAGGTGCGAGGCCAGCTCGACGCCCTCGATAAACGCCTGCCCCGCCTTCTTCCCGCCGCGAATGCCAAAGCTCAGGACCGCGCCGAACGAGCCCTCGCGGAAGTACTCCTTGGCGCGGTCGTGCGACGGGTGGCTCTCGAGGGACGGGTGCCACACCCACTCGACCGCGTCGTGCGCGTCGAGGTAGGCCGCCAGCGCGTTCGCGTTCTCCGCGTGGCGCTGCGCCCGGAGCGACAACGTCTCCAGGCCGGTCAGGATCTGGAACGCGTTGAAGGGCGAGAGCGCCGGCCCCAGGTCCCGCAGGGCCTCGACGCGCGCCCGGATAATGAACGCGATGTTGCCCAGCTCGCTGTCCGGGTTGAACACGTCCGAAAAGACCAGCCCGTGGTAGGCCTCGTTCGGCTCGGTAAAGAGCGGGAAGCGCCCGTTGCGCCAGTCGAAGTTGCCGGAGTCCACGATCACGCCCCCGATCGACGTCCCGTGCCCGCCGATCCACTTGGTCGCCGAGTGCGTCACGATGTCGACGCCGTGCTCGATGGGCTTGACGAAGTAGCCGCCGGCACCGAACGTGCTGTCCACCACGAGAGGCACGCCGACCGCGTGGGCCGCCTCCGACAGGCCCCGGAAGTCCGGGACCGTCAGGTCCGGGTTGCCGAGCGTCTCGGCGAAGAACGCCTTCGTGTTCTCATCGGCCAGCGCCGAGAACGCCTCCGGCGACTCGTCCTCGACGAACCGGACCTCGATGCCCAACCGCCCGAGCGTCACCTTGAGCAAGCTGTAGGTCCCGCCGTAGAGCTTGCTCGACGACACGATGTTGTCGCCGGCCTGCGCCAGCGTCGTGAACGTGACCAGGTGCGCCGCCTGCCCCGACGCGACCGCGAGCGCCGCGACGCCGCCCTCGAGGGCGGCCATCCGCTGCTCGAACACGTCCGTCGTCGGGTTCATGATCCGGGTGTAGATGTTGCCGAACTCCTCGAGCCCGAACAGACGAGCCGCGTGGCTCGCGTCGTCGAACGTGTACGACGTGGTCTGGTAGATCGGCACGGCCCGCGACTTGGTCGTCGGGTCCGGCTGCTGGCCGGCGTGGAGCTGGAGGGTGTCGAAGTGGAGGGTGCGGTCGCTCATGGCGGTGTGGGGAGGTGCAGCTGCGGACCGGGGAGGCACGAAAAAACCCCCTCCGGCCTCGAGCCAGGGGGGGTTGCAGACGTGAAAGCCGGATCTCTTACCGGCGTTCAGGGCGCGACCTCTCCTGACCCGAGCGGGCCATACAAATCATCATCCCCATGCAGCGCATGGAGGCGGAAGCGATGATCTGGGAGGAGAGGGTCACGAGTTGGGTGTCGGACAGGAGGTCTGTCGCCGGCCAATGTAGTGCGCGAGACGGAGTCTGTGGCTCAAAATCCTTGTCACAACATATGGAACCGCTTCCGATCCCCGTCCTCGAGGGCGCCTACGATCCGGCGACCTCGTTCCGTATCGACTTAACGCCGCTCGATCTCGCCCGATAACAACAGGGCTCACGTCCACACTCCATGCCGTTCCGCAGCCTCACCACCCTTGCTCTGCTCGTCTGCGTAGCGAGCTCCGCATCGGGTCAGCGGAGGAACATCGAGTCGTTCGGAGTTGCGGAGGGCCTACCACAATCGGTCGCCTTCGACATCGAGCGGGACAACCGGGGAGGCATCTGGGTCGGGACCGACGGCGGGCTCAGCACGTTCGACGGCGTCGAGTTCACCAACTACTCCGTCGCCGACGGGCTCCCCGGCAACGCCGTCCGCTCTGTCGCCGTCCTCGAGGACGGGCTCTGGCTGGCCATCGAGAGGACGGGGCCTGTCTGGTTCCAGCGAGGCGAGTTCGAAGCGGCGGGGGCGTACGGCGCGTTCTCGCAAGCGATCGCCGTCGGTCCGGATGGGACTGTCTGGGCCGGTGGCTCCGGCGGACTCGCACGGCGTTCCGCCGACGGGTCGTTCGAGCAGGTCGATCTCAGCGGGACGGCCCCTGTCAACGAGATCTACGTCACAACTGACGGTCGTGTCTGGCTCGCAACCGACAATGGACCCGTCCTCATCGAGGACGGCCAGCCATCGAGACCGCTCCCTTACAGCCAGATCGTTCACGACCTCGAGGTCATCGAGGACGAGGTCTGGCTCGCGACCGACAGCGAGGGCGTTGTGGTGTTCGACTCTGATGGCAACGAGCGGCAGCGATTCGGATCCGATGAGGGGCTCCCCGAAGGGATCGTCTACGCTCTCGGCCTCGACGGGTCGGGAGCCGTCTGGGCGGGGACCGCTCACGGGGCGTGCCGACTGACGGGGACGGGCTCGGTCCCAGACTGCCTGGGCATGGCCGAGGGATTTGGCAATGTCCGGACCTACGACTTCGAAGCCGACCACACCGGCGGGCTCTGGATGGCCACCTTCGGCGGTGGCATCGCGCGCTATGGAGGGGCCGTCGGCGGTCGGGACCGATTCGTCGTGTTCGACCAAGAACACGGCCTCATCGATGGGATGGTGTGGGGTGTGGGCGACACCGGCGACGGTACTGTCCTCGTGGGGCATAACGGGGGCATCACGCGAATCCGCGACGGTCGAGGTGAGCCGATTGTGCAGTCCGACGGCCTGTCCTTGTCGCTGGCGAACTCGATGGTATCGGATGGCAACGGGGGGCTCTATCTCGGATCTCGCGATGGACTCCTCCACTACACAGGTGGCCGTTTCGAGCGGGTTCCAGGAATCGAGGTCGAGGGCGGAGCGTACGTCGCCACCGTGTTTCGGGACTCGAGAGACCGCGTCTGGGCCAACTCCTACGGGGAGGGCCTCTACGTCGTCGAAGACGGAGTGCCTCGGCGACTCGACGCCGAGGCGCTTGGGCTTCCCACTTTGTTCCTCCGGACGATCCGCGAGGACGGACTCGGCCGAATCTGGATTGGCCATGCCGAGGGCCTTCTGCGCCTCGATCCCGACGGTACCACTCGGGCTTTTTCCGCGGCCGACGGGCTCCCAGACGGAGACTTCTACCACGCACCGATGCCGGACGGAAGCGTATGGATGGCGAATGATCTCGGTGTCATGGCGTGGATCGGTCTTGACGAGCGGGTTCGGACGTTTCAACTGGAAGGCCGACTCGAGGGTGCGCCGGTGTTTCTCGTCGAGGCCGACTCGCGGGGGTTTGTGTGGCTTGGGACCAACCGAGGTCTCGCCCGCTTTAAAGCAAGCGACTACCGAGACGGAGACCCACTTACGTTCCGCCTTTACGGAGCGGCCGAGGGGTTCACCCCGCTCGAGTCCAACGCCGGAACGTTCTTCGAGTCGCCCTCCGGCGAGCTCTGGTTCGGGACGATCGCTGGGGCCGTCCGCTACGACCCTCAGGCCGACATCGCCACCCCAGTTCCCCCCTCGATCTCCATCACCGACATCGAGCTCGACTACGGCCAGACGAGCTGGCGGCCGTTCGCGGAGAGCATCTCACCGAACGGCGTTCCGACCTCGCTCCGGCTCCCGTTCGACAAGAACCACCTCTCTTTCGAGTTCTCGGGCGTCAGCTTTGACGACCCCCACTCGGTCCAGTACCAGTTCTCGCTCGAGGGCTTCGACGAAACGTGGAGCCCTCCCACAACGGATCGTCGCGCGACGTACGCCAACCTCCCACCGGGCGACTACACGTTCCAGGTCCGAGCCCGAAATGGAACGGGACCATGGTCCGAGGTCGCCGCCCCGCTCCGTGTGATGGTCGTCCCCGCGTGGTGGGACGAGGGCTGGGTCCGGGGCCTCGTCGGCCTGACCCTGTTCTCCGGGGTCGTCGCAGGGGGCCGGTGGCAGGCCACCCGGCACCGCCGTCAGCGGGCCGCCCTCGAGGACGCCGTCGCGGAGCGCACCGCCGACCTGGTCCACGAGAAGGAGCGCGTCGAGGCCGCCAACCACGACCTCGAGGAGGCGAGGGAGCAGGCGCTCGCCGCGGCCAAAGCGAAATCGGAATTCCTGGCGACGATGAGCCACGAGATCCGCACGCCCATGAACGG
>NZ_JBARYR010000652.1:0-6818 GCF_049648075.1 Rubrivirga sp.
TCTCCAGCGTACCGGCACGCCCTGGGTCGCCGACTTCCGCGATCCGTGGACGGCCATCAACTTCTACGACGACCTGCCGATGACGCCCGCCGCCCGTGCCTTGGACCGGCGCTTCGAGCGCAACGTCCTGCGCGCCGCCGACGCCGTCACGACCGTCAGTCCGACTTGGGCGCGCCTGCTCGAGCGGACCGCCGGGCTCAAGTCGGGCTCCGTCGAGGTCGTCCAGAACGGTGTCGACCTCGAGGACGTGCCGGCAGAGCGAGAGCCGGTCCGCGCCGACGCGTTCTCACTCGTCCACGTCGGGAGCCTGTACGCGACGCGCGATCCCGGCGTCGTCTGGCGTGCGGTTCGTCAGCTGCGAGCGCAGGGCGAGGTCGAGAAGCTGGTCGTCCGCTTGGTGGGCAAGACCGACGGCGCCGTCCTCGAGGCCGCTCGCGCGACCGGCGCACCCGTCGAGGCCGTGCCCTACGTCACGCACGCCGACGCCGTCCTCGAGCAAGCACGGGCGGGACTTCTGCTGCTGTCCATCGAGCGGTTCGCGGCCGAGGACGGCATGATCACGGGCAAGCTCTACGAGTACCTCGCCAGCGGACGTCCCGTGCTCGGCGTCGGACCCGTCGAGGGCGACGCGGCGGCGCTGCTCGCCGAGACCGATGGCGGCACGATGCACGGCCGCGACGACCTCGAGAGCGTTATGGCGACGATCCAGCGCCACTACGACGCGTGGGCGTCAGGCTCTGTGCTCGAGGGCGCGTCGAGGGCCGCGGTGGAGCCGTACTCGCGGCAGGCGCAGACCCGACTGCTGGCGGACGTGATCCGCGGCCTCGAGGCCGGCGTCGCGCGGTAGCCCTACGCAGAACGCCCTCGAGGCCGAGACCCCGAGGGCGATGAGACCTACCGAGACCGAGCCGCCCTCGAGGGCAGCGCCCACCGACTACTCGAGGTGGTGGTAGTCGAGCTCGTGGTCCTCGGCGAGCGCCTGCTGGACGGCCGGCGTCGGGTCCTGGGCCGGGACGGCATCGAGCGCCATCCGGCCGTCGGCGTCTTTCGTGACGCGGATGTTCTTGCGCCACTCCGGAGCCGTCTCGGGATGGTCCGAGCGGTAGTGCGCCCCGCGGGACTCGGCCCGCTCGAGCGCGGCGCGCAGGATGGCTTCCGACGTCGTGATCATGAACCCCAAGTTGACGGCCTGCTCGAACCGGTCACTCGTCCGATCGGCCTGGACGCGCAGATCGGCGGCGTCGCGGCGCAGGGCCTGGAGCTTGGCGAGCCCCTCGATCATGCCGTCCTCGTCGCGGATGATGCCGGCGTGGTCCCACATGATCCGGCGCAGCCGGTCGATCAAGGCCAGGGGCTCGTGCGTCCCGTCGGCGGCCTCGAGGGCGTCGAGTCGGTCGAGAGCTGCTTGGACGCGGTCGGTGGGCAGGTCCGCCGGCTCCGGCAACGTCTGGGCCAGGTGCGCGCCGACGATCTGGCCGAACACGACGGTCTCGGCGAGTGAGTTGCCGCCCAGCCGGTTAGCGCCGTGGACGCCGGCCACGCTCTCGCCGGCGGCGAAGAGGCCCGGAATGGCCGTCTCGCACGTCTCGAAGTCGACGACCTCGACGCCGCCCATCGCGTAGTGCGCCGTCGGGGCGACCTCCATCGGCTCGGACGTGATGTCGACGCCGACGTCGGCGAACTCCTGGACCATCCGCGGCAGACGGTCGCGCAAGTACTCGTCCTCGCGGTGCGAGATGTCGAGCCAGACGCCGCCGTTCGGCGTGCCGCGGCCGGCCTGAATCTCGGCGTAGTTGGCCCGGGCCACGACGTCGCGGGCGTCGAGCTCCATCTGCTTGGGCGAGTACCGCTCCATAAACCGCTCGCCCTCGGTGTTGAACAGGCGTCCGCCTTCGCCGCGGACGGCCTCCGTCACCAGGTGTCCGCGCTCCTCCTCGGGCCACAGCTTGCCCGTCGGGTGGAACTGGACGAACTCCATGTCGCGCAGCGGCGCGCCGGCGTTGTAGGCGAGCGCCTGGGCGTCGCCGGTGTTCTCGTCCGGCCTCGAGGACGACCGCGTGTAAACGGACGTGTGCCCGCCGGCCGCCAGCACGACGGCGCGAGCGTGGAAGACGATCGGCTCGCCCGTGTCCATGTCGTAGGCGATGGCGCCGACCGCGCGGCCGTCGTCCGTCGTCAGGATCTCGGTGACGAACGTGTTCTGGCGGTACGGAATGCCCAGCCGCTTGGCCTGGCCGACCAGCGCCTCGAGGATGGCCCGGCCGGTCACGTCGCCCTTAAAGCAGGTCCGGCGGAACGACTGGGCGCCGAAGTAGCGCTGGTTGATCTCGCCGTCGTCGGTCCGCGAAAAGTCGGCGCCCCAGCGGTCGAGCTCCAAGACGCGCTCGGGGGCGTTGCGGGCCAAGACCTCGACGGCGCGGGCGTCGTTGACCAGGTGGCCCTCGTTGAGCGTGTCGGCGGCGTGGATGTCCCAGCGGTCCTCGGGGTCCAGGCTGCCGAGCGCGGCGTTGATCCCGCCGGCGGCCCAGACGGTGTGGGCGTCGCCGTGCTTTCGCTTGCCGATGACCAGGACGTCGCGGTCGGCCTCGGCGAGCTCGATGGCGGCTCGGAGCCCGGCCGCGCCGGCGCCGATGACCAGGACGTCGAGGGAGATGGGGGTGGGGGAGTCCATGGCTCTAGGTGGTGGTTTCATTTATTTCTGAAACGAGTGGTACCGTCACCGGATGCGTCTCGTCTCCGGCTCCCCGCTGTCTTCAAACGGCCGTCCTCGATGCGGCCCGTCGCGTCCTCGAGGGCGGCGTTTGGTCTCGGGGCGCCTTGTTCGTCCTCGATGACGACGCGCCAGGTCGGTCCGATCTCGGGGGCGCGATGCCGGCCCGGTATCTTCCGCCGATGTCCTCCGCCACTTCCCCTGACGCCGCGCACCGCGACCGCTTCGAGCGAACGCTGGCGTTCGTCGGCCGGGCTCTCGCGCCGCCGGCGACGTTGCTGGACATCGGGCCGGACAACGCGCTCGCCCGGGACTTCCGCTCCGCCGGCTACACGGTCGAGAACACCGGCTTGGTCGACCTCGACGACGAGCCGGCCGCGGCCGGCCTCGAGGTCGATGCCATGATCGCGTTCGAGATCTTCGAGCACCTGGTCAACCCGCTCGGCGTGCTCCGAGCGTCGACCTCGAAGCGGCTGTTCGCGTCCGTCCCGCTGCGGCTGTGGTTCGCCTCGGCGTACCGCAACCCGGCCGACGAGTGGGACCGGCACTTCCACGAGTTCGAGGACTGGCAGTTCGACTGGCTGTTGGAGAAGGCCGGCTTCCAAGTCGTGCGGCGGGAGCACTGGACGCCCAAGCGGAGCGGCGTGCCTCTGGGCGTCCGACCGCTCCTGCGGACCGTGACGCCACGCTGGTACGTCGTCGAGGCTCGCCGCCCGTGACGATCCTCCACTTGGGAACGACGCATCGCGCCGGCGACCCGCGCATCGTCCACAAAGAGGCGCAGACGCTTGCCGCGGCCGGCCTCGAGGTCGGTGTCGTGGTACCGGGCGAGTCCGACCTCGAGGTCGCCGGCGTTCCCGTGTTCACGGTGCCGCTTCCCTCGACCGGGAAAGAAAGAATGACGACCACGACCGCCGCCGTCGTCCGGCGCGCCCTCGGGGTCGCCGACGCGGACACGGTCTTCCACATCCACGACGCCGACCTGCTGCTCCCTGCGTTGCGGCTGGCCCTTCGAGGTCGGCGCGTGGTCTACGACGCGCACGAGGACGTGCCCCGGCAGACGCTGCACCAGGCCTGGATTCCTCGACCGCTGCGCCGACTGGTCGGCCTGGGCTACGCCGCCCTCGAGGCCGCGGCTGGGCGCGCGTTCGCCGGCATCATCGCGGCCGAGCCGGTCATCTACGACCGCTATCCGGCCGACAAGACCGCGTTGGTCCGCAACTTCACGCTGCCCGACGAACTGGCCCCGCCGCCCGGACACAGCTGGTCCGACCGCGAGCGCGCCGCCGTCTACGTCGGCTCGATCACCGAGACGCGCGGGGTGTGGGAGATGATAGAGGCCGTCGGCCGAGTTCCCGGCACGCACCTTCACCTCGCCGGCCCGTTCCACCCGCGTGCCCTCGAGGACGAGGTCCGCGCGCACGGGGCCGACCACGTGGCGGTCTGGGGCCGCGTCGACCGGCCGACGGTGGCGCGGTTGCTGGCGCGCTCTCGCGTGGGGCTGTCCGTCCTGCACCCGACGCCGAAGTACCTCGAGGCCTACCCGACGAAGCTGTTCGAGTACCAGGCCGCGGGCTTGCCGCTGATCGCGAGCGACTTCCCGGTGATCCGACCGTTCGTCGATCCCCACGACTGCGGCATCCTGGTCGACCCCCAAAACGTCGAGGCCGTCACCGAGGCGCTCCGCCGCGTCCTCGAGGACGACGAATCGGCGCAGGCGATGGGGGAGAGGGGCCGTGCGGCCGTCCTCGAGTGCTACTCGTGGGACCGGGAGGGCGAGCGCCTGGTCGCGTTCTACCGCGCGCTCCTAGACGGAAGCCGACGTCCGGGTGCGGCGGCGCACCGCGTCGTGCCGATCGCGTCATGCTGAGGCGCCTGGTCCGCCAGAGCGGCGTCTACTCCATCGTCAACGTCGTGGGGAAGCTGAGCGGGGTCTTCCTGCTGGCCTTGTTCGGCAACCCCGAGATCCTGTCGACGGCCGACTTCGGGTACCTCGGCGGGCTCAACGCCGTCATGATGTTCTCGATCCTGCTGGCGGGCGTCGGGCTGCCGCTCGGGATCATCCGGTTCTCGTCGGCGCCGACGCTCGATGAGGACGAGCGCCGGGCGGTCCCGGCGACCGCGCTCTCGGTCGCGACCGTCGCTGGCGTGCTGTTTACCATCGTCGGATGGTTCGGCGCGGCGTGGGGATCAGAGGCGTTGTTCGGCGACGCATCGAGGGCAGACGTGATTCGCTGGCTCGTCCTGTTCGTCGGATTCAAAACCGTCTCGGACGTGTCGTACACGGTCCTGCGGCAGCGCGAGCAGGCGGGGTCGTACGCGCTCATCGGCGCCCTCGAGGCCGGGCTGTTGGCGGTGTTGGTTGCTGTCTTCCTGTTGCGGGGCGAAGGGCTGGCCGGCGTGATGAAGGGCTACGCGATCTCGGCCGGCGTCATCACGGCCATTGTGACGCCCGCGCTCTTAAAGCGGATCGACCGGCGCGTCCGCTGGGACTTGATCGGACCGATGTTGGCGTTCGGGGCGCCACTCATTCTGTCGGGCGTGGCCGGGCGCTTTTTGAACCTGGGCGACCGGTTCTTGATCATCCACTTTCTCGGTCCGGAGGCGAACGCGCCGTACGAGTGGGCGGCCCGGTTTGGCGGCGTCGTGAACACCCTCTTGGTGCAGAGCTTTATGCTGGCGTTCACGGTCCTGGGCATGAAGTCGCTCGACGAGACGGGCACGCCGGACTTGCACCGGCAGTCGTTCCGGCACTTCTCAGCGTTGGCGGGCTGGGTTGTGCTGGGCTTGGCCCTGTTCGTGGGCGATGTGAGCCGGCTGCTCACCGATGTCCCGGCCTACATCGAGACCGACGGACTGGTGCTCCTGGTCGCAGGCGGGTTCGCGTTCTACGGTCTGTACTACGTCGTCGTCAACGTGCTCTACGTCGCGGGACGTACGCAGGCGGTCGCGCTCAGCGTCGGGGCAGCAGCGGTTCTCAACTTGGTCCTCAACCTGGCTCTCATCCCTGTCATGGGAATCGCCGGCGCGGCCGTCGCGACGCTCCTTTCCTACGCCGCCCTCGCCGCTGGGACCGCCCACCTCGCCCAGTCCTCGACGCCAGTCGACTACCCGTGGGGCTCGCTCTTGGCGGTGTCGGCGCTGGTGACGGGCCTGTGGGTGCTCGGCCAGCCGACCGAAGAATGGAGCGTCGCGGCCCGGCTCGCGTCCCGCGTCGGGATCGCCCTCGCCTATCTGCCGGGCCTGTGGCTCCTCGGCGTCTACCGCCGCGACGACTTGGATCGCGCCCTCGAGGTCGTGCGGGCTCGAGGACGGGACGCGGAGGCGTAGATGCCGCCCTCGAGGCTGCGGTCCGTCCTCGAGGTCGGCTGTGGCAGGCTCTTGCTGATCCCGGCTCCCCGTCGTCGTCGCTCGTAGCGTCCGTGCTCGATTGAGGAGACAAATAGGGTGGGCGGCTCCCATACCGGATTCGCCCTCGAGGTCGGGAGCACGCGCGGAGCACGAACGGGATCGCCCTCGAGGCCGCTCCGGCGGCGAAGCGCCTGCGTTAGATTGACCGCCTGGCGCGTCTTTGCGCCGCTCCCCCTTGAACCCCCCTGTACGTATGCCCAACGGAGACTACGGCGCCGCCCTCGGCATGGTCGAGACGCGAGGCTTGGTCGGCGCCATCGAGGCCGCCGACGCCATGGTAAAGGCCGCTCGAGTAAACCTGATCGGCAAGGAGCAGATCGGCGGCGGCTTCGTGACCGTCATGGTCCGAGGCGACGTCGGCGCGGTGAAGGCCTCGACGGACGCCGGTGCCGCGGCGGCCGAGCGCGTCGGCGAGCTGGTGTCGGTCCACGTGATCCCACGCCCGCACTCCGAGGTCGAGGTCATCCTCCCCGGCGGAGGCGAGTAGCCCGGTGGCCCGGACCTTTCCCGGTCCCGGCGGGGCGCTCGGCGTGCTCGAGACGGTCGGCCTGGTGGCCGCCATCGAGGCCGCCGACGCCATGCTCAAGACGTCCGAGGTGCGGCTGGTGCGCCAGCAGCGGACCGTCCCCGGACTCGTCACCCACTTCGTCGTCGGCGACACGGCGGCCGTTCGGTCGGCCGTCGACGCCGGCGCTGC
>NZ_JBARYR010000653.1:0-4996 GCF_049648075.1 Rubrivirga sp.
AGTCGAACGCCGAACTCGAACGCTCCAACTCCGAACTCGCCACGCAGCGCGCCGCCGCCGACACCGCGCGCCGCGCCGCCGACCAGGCCGCACAGGCCAAAAGCGACTTTCTGGCGACGATGAGCCACGAGATCCGCACGCCCATGAACGGTGTGATCGGGATGACGTCGCTCTTGCTCGACACGCCGCTCGACGAGGAGCAGCAGGACTTCGTCGAGACGATCAGGACCTCGGGCGACACCTTGCTGACGCTCATCAACGACATCCTGGACTTCTCCAAGATCGAGGCCGGCAAGATCGACCTCGAGGCGGCCCCGTTCCGCGTGCGCAGCGCCATCGAGGACGCCACAGACCTGCTCGCCGGCCGCGCGTGCGAGAAGGGGATCGACCTGGCGTACTTCGCCGACGACTCGGTCCCGGAGATGGTCGAGGGCGACGTGACCCGCATCCGCCAGGTCCTCGTCAACCTGATGTCGAACGCCATCAAGTTCACCGGCAGCGGCGAGGTCGTGGTGACGGCCACGGCGACGTCCGAGGGCGACGGGCACCGGGTTCGGTTCACCGTCCGCGACACCGGGATCGGGATCACGCCCGACCAGCAAGCAAATCTGTTCCAGGCGTTCACCCAGGCCGACGCATCGACGACGCGGAAGTACGGCGGAACTGGCCTCGGCCTCGCGATCTCGCGCCGACTGGTCCACCTGATGGGCGGCGACATCACCCTCGAGAGCGTCGCGGCTCCGCACCCCAGGCATGGCTCGACGTTCGCCTTCGAGGTCGTCGTCGGGGCCACCGACATCGCACCGCCGGCCTCGCCACCCCCAGCCGCCCTCGAGGGGCTCCGCGCGCTGTGCGTGGACGACAACCCGACGAACCGGCGCATGGTCGCCCTCCAGCTCGGACGGGCCGGCGTAGACGTGACGCTCGCAGACGGGGGCGCGAGCGCCCTCGAGGCCGCCCGAGCGGCCAGGGACGAGGGTCGGCCGTTCCAGGTCGTCGTCCTCGACAGGCACATGCCGGAGATGGACGGCGTGGAGACGGCCCGTGCCTTCCGCGACCAGCTCGCGGCGTGCCCGCCGTTGGTCCTGCTCAGCTCGATGACGGAGCACGACTACGAGGACCTGTTCGATTCCTCGCTGGTCAAGCCGGCCAAAGAGAGCCACCTGCTCCGAACGATCGCACGCGTCGTCGCGCCGGCGAGCAACGTGACGCGCCGTCCGTCGGCGGCCTCGTCCGGGCCGGCGCCGGTCCGCTCGACACGGGTCTTGCTCGCAGAAGACAACGTCATCAACCAGAAGGTGGCCGTGCGAACCCTCGAGGCCTTGGGCTACTCCGCGGACGTCGCCGCGGACGGCGTCGAGACCCTCGAAGCTGTCAGAGCCGCCGCTGCGCAGGGGCACGCGTATGACATCGTCCTGATGGACGTCCAGATGCCGAGGATGGACGGGCACGAGGCGACGCGCCAGATCCGGTCTACGGTGCCGCAGGCGTATCAGCCGCGTATCGTCGCGCTGACGGCCAACGCGCTCAACGGCGACGACCAGGTCGCCCTCGAGGCCGGCATGGACGGCTACCTCACCAAGCCGCTCGACCGGTCCGCCCTCAAGGCCGAGTTGGCACTCGCCGGCGACGCCGCGGCGGCGACCACGATGCTCGTCCGCGGACCGTTGTCGGACGCCGTGGAGGCGTAGCCCGTCCTCGAGGCCGAGCCCGGCAGCAAGATGTGGCCTTCGTCCTCGAGGCCGAACCGACCTCGAGGACGAGCGGTCCACCGTATGGGTCCCCGCGTGCGCGAGGATGACTCGTGTTGGCAATAGCCAGCCGTCGTCCTCGAGGACGCGCGCTCTACGCCAGCACCACCTCCTCGGCCGGCGCACGGCGGTTGTAGTGCGACGCCATGACCGCCCCGTAGGCGCCCGCCGTCCCGATCACGACCACGTCGCCCTCGATGGCGTTCGGGAACGAGCGGCCGTGCGCGAACGCGTCGCCCGTCTCGCAGATCGGCCCGACCAGTTCGGCAGGCCCCAGATCGGGCTCGTCCAGGCGGGTCAGGTTGACGATGTCGTGGTGGGCGCCGTAGAGCGCCGGGCGCACCAGGGAGTTCATGCCCGCGTCCAAGCCGACGTAGCGGACGTCCCCCTTGCGTTTGACCTGGGTGACGCGCGCGACCAGCACGCCCGCGTCGGCGACGAGGTAGCGGCCGGGCTCGACCCAGATCTCGAACTCGGGACGCTCGGCCTGGAACGCGGCCAGCGCTCGACCGGCGGCCTCGATGTCGAACGCCGACGCCCCGCCGGTCGGGACGGGGAGCCCGCCGCCGACATCGAGGACACGGACGTCGGGGAAGTGCGCGTCGGCGTGGGAAGCCAGGATGCGGGCGGTTTGCGCCCAGACGTCGGTCTCGTCGACGCCGCTCCCGACGTGGGCGTGCAGCCCGACGACGCGGACGCCCTTGGCGCGGGCGGCCGCGGCCAGCCCCTCGAGGTCGGACGCGTCGACGCCGAACTTGGAGGCCGTGCCGGCGGTGCGGACGTGGGCGTGGTGCCCCTTCCCCACGCCGGGATCGACACGAACGAACACGTCGTGCCCGGCCCACATCTCGCCCCACGCCCCGAGCGTCGCCGCGTTGTCGATCGTCACCTGGACACCGGCCTCGAGGGAGCGCTCGACCTCGGCGCGCGAGGCGAAGTTTGGCGTGTAGAGCACGTCCGCCGGGTCGACCTCGAGGACGGACCGGACGTGCTCGATCTCGGAAAGCGAGACGCACTCGGGGTAGAGCCCCTCGTCGGAGAGCGCCCGGATCACGTCGGGGTGGCCGTTGGCCTTGACGGCGTAGAGGTATCGGGCGGCGGGGACCGCAGCGCGGAGCGCGCGGGCCTGGGCGCGGACCGTGTCGAGGTCGTAGACGTAGCGCGGCGTCTGCTCGTCGGCCAGGGTCAGGAGCGCGTCGCGGCGGGTGCGCCACCAAGGGTCAGTCACGAGTCCGGGTTCGGGGGCCGGCAAGCTCCCAACAGGTTGAGGTTGGTGCTCGGGAAAGTGACGGCCTCGAGGGCGGACACCCCGTCCTGATCTCAGAGTCGTCCTCGAGGACGCGGCGCGCGGCGTCAATGACAGCCCGGTACCGAGTCCATCGGAGGCAACCTCGAGGGCGATGGCTGACCAAACACCAACGGGAGTCCTCCTCGCGCACGCGGGGATCCATGCGGCGGTCCGTCCGACCTCGAGGACGTCTACCCGCCGACGTGGGCGCGGAGCTCGTGGCGACGGCCCCGCTGGCGCAGCTTGCGGAGGGCCTTCTCCTTGATCTGGCGGACACGCTCGCGCGTCAGCTCGTACTCCTGCCCGATCTCCTCCAGCGTCATCGGCGACTCGCGCCCGATGCCGAAGTAGAGACGTGTGATCTCCGCTTCCCGAGGGTTGAGGCCTTTCAGAGCCCGCTCGACGTCGATCTTGATGCTCTCGTTGACCAACCCCCCGTCGGGCTCGACGTTGGCCGCGTCCGCCAGGACGTCCAGCAGGCTGTTGTCGTCGTCGTCGCCAAAGGGCGCGTCCATCGACAGGGAACGGGACTGGTGCCGGAGGGTGTCCTCGATCTTCTTCGCCGGCAGGTCTAGCTCGGCCGCCAACTCGTCGACGTTGGGCGCGCGCTTGTAGGCCTGCGTCAACCGCGCCGAGGCCTTGCGGATCTTCGAGATCGTCCCGATCCGGTTGAGCGGCAGGCGCACCGTCCGGCTCTGCTCCGCGAGGGCCTGCAGGATGGCCTGCCGGATCCACCAAACGGCGTAGGATATAAACTTGAACCCGCGCGTCTCATCGAACCGCTGGGCGGCCTTGATGAGCCCGTAGTTCCCCTCGTTGATCAGGTCCGAGAGCGTGAGCCCCTGCCCCTGGTACTTTTTCGCGACCGAGACCACGAACCGCAGGTTGGAGCGGACCATCCGGTGCAGCGCCTCCTCGTCTCCCTCCTTGATCCTGATCGCCAACTCCACCTCGTCGTCGGCAGTCAAAAGCGGGATCTGACCGATCTCGTGGAGGTACTGGTCCAGCATCTGCTGGGTGCGGGGGACGTACATGGCGCTGGGGGAGAGTGTGTCGGACGGCGCGTAGGGTTGGTGGAGCCGCGAGAGGGGCGCGCAAACGGGAGAGGCAGAGTAGGCACGCAGGTGCACAATGTGTACGACCTATGAAGGACTCAGGTTTCTCCTCTCGCCGATGACCACCGATCCCCGCCCTCGAGGGCGGGGGCCGCCGTCGTAGCTTCTCCGTCCCCATGACCGCCACCGCTCCCGCCCCGCCCCGACACGACGTGCTGGACTGCCGGGGCCGCGTCCTCGAGGCCGCGCCGGGAGCCGGCGTGATGATGGGCGTGCTGAACGTGACGCCGGACTCGTTCTCGGACGGCGGACGCTACCAGACCGTACAGGCCGCCCTCGAGCGGGCCGGCCAGATGGCCGACGAAGGCGCCGAGATCATCGACGTCGGCGGAGAGTCGACGCGGCCCGGCGCCGCGCGCGTCGGTCTGGGCGAAGAGTTGGAGCGCGTCGTGCCGGTCGTCGAGGCCATCGCGCGCGACCTGCCCCACGTGCTGGTCTCGGTCGACACGTCGAAGGGCGCTGTCGCTCGGGAGGCGCTGCGGGCCGGCGCCCACATGGTGAACGACGTGACCGGCCTGCGGGACGGCGTCGGGACGGCGGTCGCCGCTGCGGAGTACCAGGCGCCGCTCATCGTGATGCACTCGCTCGAGGGCGTCGGGGGGACGGCGCCGGACGGGACCTACCGAGACGTCGTCGAGGACGTCGCCCGCGATCTTGGGGACGCGGCCCAAAAGGCGACGGCGCTGGGCGTGCCCCAGGTCGTGGTCGACCCGGGCTTCGGGTTCGGCAAAACGGTCGCGCAGAACCTGCGCCTGATCGAAAAGCTGGACCGGCTCGTCGAGGACGGCCGGCCAGTCCTGGCCGGCGTGTCGCGCAAGAGCACCATCGGCACCGTCCTCGGC
>NZ_JBARYR010000654.1:0-1554 GCF_049648075.1 Rubrivirga sp.
CTGCTGGACCCCTCGGGGCAGCGGGAGTGGGGCGTCGGGTCGTTCCTGGCCTCGGCCCGGATCAATGCCGGGGTGTGCCGCTACGCCTACCCGGCCCCGCTCCGCGAGCTGCTCTACAACCCCCAGATCTACGCCCGGGTCAACCTCGCCGTCCAGACCCGGTTCAGCTCGGGTCCCGCGCTCGCGCTCTACGAGAACTGCCTCCGCTTCCTGAAGGTGGGGACTACCGGGTGGATCAGCCTCGACGACTGGCGTGGGTTGCTCGGGGTCGGCGATGGGCAGTACCCCGAGTACAAGCGGTTCCGGTCGAAGGTGCTGACGCCGTCCGTCAAGCAGGTCAACGAGCAGAGCGACATCCGCATCAAGATGGAGACGAGACGAGAGAAGCGTCGGATCGCCGCGCTCCGGTTCTCGGTCGAGCGCGGCCCGGCTCTCGACGAGACCGCCCTCGAGGTCGTGATCGAGCCCGACGACGGGGAGCCGGACGCCGGGCCGCCGAACCCCGGCGCTGAGGTGCGGGGTCGTCTCGCTGAGTTCGGCCTGACCGAAGCGCAGGCGGCCGACCTCACGGCCGAGTTCGCCGCCGACCGGGTGGACCGGAACCTCTCGTTCGTCGAAGACAAGCTGGCCAGCGGTGGCGACGTCAAGAACCTGGCCGCGTACACGGTCGCCGCTGTCCGTGGCGACTACGAACGGAGCGGGCGGGCAGCCAACCGCAAGCGGACGGCGGCGCAGCGGAAGGCGGCTGAGAAAGCTGCGGCCGCACAGCAGGCCCTGTTCCCGTCGCCCGCCGCTGCTGTCTTGCGCCAGCGAGGCGAGGAGGGGGATGCGAAGGATCGCCAGCTCGATGCCTCCGTGGCCGCGCTCTCGGACGATGACCGGGCGGCACTCGACGCCGAGGCGGTCGCTCTGCTCCGGGAGTCAGGGAGCGGCTGGTGGCGCGAGGTCGAGGGAGCCGTGAGCTCAGGGAAGACAGACGGACTTGGGATCGCTGTGAGGTCCGTCCTCCAAGTTGCCCGACGAGACGTGATGCGTAGCCGTTGACGTGAATAGGCAGCCGTGCGACCTATCCATTTGGCGCACCGGCAGGCTGGATGCGACAGAAGGCTGTCACCCATGATCGGGATCGTTCAGCGTAGACACCTCACCAGATCCCCCAAGGCCACCGCTATGACAGTTGAGACCCACAAGATCACAGAGGGGGTAGCCGGTGAGCGTCAACTCCGCAACCGTCTCGGCCAGTTGACGCGCGAGGATCGAGCCCTCGGCTGCTACGTCGGCTCGACCTCGGACTACCGCAAGCGTGCCCGTCAGCACGAAGCCCAGTCGCCTCACTTCGAGCGGATGGTTGTGCTCTTCAGGACACGTGACCTCGAGGTTGCCCGAGATGTTGAGCGCGATCTGATCCGGCACACCGAAGCGAAGAACGCGAACGCCCTGCCAGGCGGTGAGGGGTTGAGGTCGGGGAAGCGGTGGTACTACGTCTACGTCCTCCTCGAGCCTATCCCGGAGGAGACCGAGAGCCTGTGGCCTGTCGCTCTCGGACTGGTGGGG